>CAZORO010000280.1:0-7357 GCA_964581845.1 uncultured bacterium | reverse complement strand
TAAGGAGTAAGGGCAGGGGTTCTCGTTCTCCGGAGGGATGAAAAGCAACCCCCGGTCTCGGGCATGCCATGCGCTGCCGATAGATTCCGGGCGGCCCGAAGCCCAAAGAGAACACCCAAGAGAACCCCACAATGCCCTCACTTTTATGGTCGAAACAGTCTCGTCACAGACGGACTTAAGTTCTTTACGCGAACGCAGGTTTCTAAAAGCCCCCAGTGGATTAAACCATCGGGGGCTTTGCTCGTTTTGCAATCTTGATATCCATTCAGGAAGGTCTTTTCTTTTGACCAAAAGCGCCTGAACTACGAGCTCGCCAAACTGAACCTGGCCGAGAAAGGGCAGGGATCAGTGCGGGTGGTCCGGAAGGGGGAGATTCACGAACTGAAAACTCGGCTCCGGTGAAAGGGGGGGTGCTTATTGGGGTGGGGCAGCGAACTGTTCGAATGAAAACCTTGGAAAATACGCCCGCTCCGTGGCGTGCTCCACAGTGATACCCAATATCCGCCCATCCCTATCCAGATAAACTAGCCTCCTCCTATTTCATTGGTAGGAGCCCTTATAACCTTCGGATTACCCGGGTTTCTTTCCAAGGAATACATGCCGCTTCCATGGATCCACCCTGGCAGTTACCGAGAAACCGGCCTCCTCGATCCACTTCAACCAAGACGGCAGCGGAAAGAGGCCAAACCGGTGCCTGTCGCTGTCCACGTGGATACCGCCATCCGATTCACGCAACAGAAAGGCGAATTGCACCTCGAAGGTATCATCGGAGGGATCTGGATCCCAGGTCCATTCGAGATAGCGTAGCCCACTACCATCCGGTCCACCCTCGCCACCGGTTGTGGTGGTAGGAACAAAGGTTTCACGGACGCAATCGGGCATCACAATGACTGCTCCCCCCGGACGGCAGTGGCGGAATGCTGTCAATAGAGCGGCTTGAACCGAAGCGTTATCCGTGAGGTACATAATGGCGTCATGGATGAGCACCAGGTCAAACTCCCGTCCCAGTTCCAGAGAGCGCATGTCTCCCTTCACCAATTCGCATTCCGGATTGACTGCCTGGCAGACCGCGAGCATTTCTTCAGAATGGTCAGTCAGGGTGAGCTGAAAATGCTGCTTGAGATGCCATGCCAGGCTTCCTCCCCCGCAACCCAATTCGAGGAGCGTCTTGGGAGGTGGCTCCGTGGCCATGAGCAACTCAGGCAACAGATCCGCCGCCTCCTCAGTGTAATGTGAGGGGGGCGAAAAGAGCGGCCACCAGTGGGCGAGGGTGGTGTAGAGACGAGGGGTAGGGTCTGAGTTCATCTATGTTCATATCGTGGGCATGTGAATGTGACGAGGAAGCTATTTCTACCGGGCCAATTGCCGATCTCCCTCTTTTACGCCAACTTTACGTACGAGATCACTCAGAATCGGATCCGCATTGATTCGTTCGCAGCGTCGCTTCTGGATCTCTTCCTCAGAAAGACCCTCGTACTCGCGCAGCAGATCCGCCTGAATTTGATTCTTCATTTCAACGCAATCAAAGTCTTTGTTTTTCATATCAGACAACCTCCAACGGAGAGTGGATTGGAATCGCTGGATAGCCATGCAACAGGTTCGTTGCATGATATCCTCGAATCTTGTCAAAATGGACTATGTGTTTGAAGTTCCAACTCACAATCATCTCCACACCCGCCACCGTAGCTGCTGCAATATGCTCAGCATCTGATCGGGAAGCGGGTCCAACCACACCGGCAAAAAGATAGGCATCACGTAAAATGGTAATCTCTGGATTCTCGCTAAGAATTTCCAACTGGTTTTTGGGGAGGGCATTGACCATCTCCCGTACGTGTCTTGGTGCTTTAGCTAACTCATCAAGTGTTACCTGACTCAACACCAATTTGAAAGTGCCTTGACGAATGAGATCCATAAGGCGATTGCTTGCTTCGGCGAACTCTAAATCAAAGCAACCGCCAAACACCGAAGTATCACAATAAAGGCGAAAGAGTCGCATGGCCTACTCCTGCGAGTTCCCGTATCCGCTTAGCCGAACGTGACCACTTGTTCCTTGTCAATCATATGCGCGGAATATTCCAGAGTGGCTCTCACCATTTCAGGTGTCAACTCCGGGTATGCCAAAAGAACCCTCTCCATGGTATATCCCCCCGCAAACATACCAAGGATGTTCTTTACCATGATTCGTGTACCGCGAATCACCGGTTTCCCAGAACAAATAGCTGGGTCGATCATGATCCAATCAGTCATGCTTCCTCCTCCCTGAATAAAAGTGTTTCCTCTGATGTCGCATCATCACCTCTTCGTCATTATTATGAAGACTTCTTGTTCATTAAGTCTCTCACGCCGGCAACACTCCGCCAAGTCATGGCTTCCACCCTATCCCTCCCCCAACAACCTCTCCAGCATCCTCTCCGGCCGCATCAGGAAATCTCGTGTCACACGGAAATGTTCGGTCTCCTGATACTCAATTCGGTCAATCCCTTCCGGGGTGAGGTGATAGATATACGCCTCCGGGTAAGCCATCAGGATCGGCGAGTGAGTGGCGATCAGGAACTGGGAGTTTTGTTTGACCAGATCATGCATCCGCGCCAAAACCGACAATTGGCGCTGGGGTGAGAGAGCCGCCTCGGGCTCGTCAAGAATGTAAAAGCCGTTTCCTCCGAAACGATTCATCATAAGTGCAAGGAAAGACTCTCCATGGGACTGTTCATGCAAGGAGCGGCCCCCATATGCCACCATGATCTCAGGCCCAAGTTTTTCAATTTCTGTGGCAACATTGAAAAAGCTCTCGGCACGGAAGAAGAAGCCAGTCCGTGTTCTCTTGGGATTCCTGACTAACCGAATACAGCGGTACAAATCCGAGTGCGAGGAGCGTGTGCTGAAGTTGAAGTGTTTGGATCCCCCCTCGGGGTTGAAGCCCCAGGCCACTGCGGTGGCCTCTAGCAAGGTCGATTTTCCGGAGCCATTTTCACCGATCAGGAAGGTGACCGCTGGGTGTAACTCGAGCACATCCAGGTGACGAATGGCGGGCAACGAAAAGGGGTACTGATCGAAGGAGGGAACCTCGGAACGGAGTAGCTCAATCCAGCGTAAATGATGACCCCTTGTCATACATGACAAGCATCTGTATAGGGTGGAGATGTGTCAACTCCAACCTGCTAAAAGTCTTCTTGTCATCTCCTTCGCGGTTGAAAAAGATCAAATCGTTGGTAGTCCCCATGGTTCACGGTACTCCCGTGCCAGGAGCTTGTTCGCCTCCGGATCGCCCACAATCTCCTCTTTCTCACGGTCCCAAACAATCCGGCGTTTCACTTTAAGAGCAATATTGGCTAATTGTACCGCGGTCGTGGTGCGGTGGGCGATTTCGATATCCGAGCGTGGGAGTTCACGGCTGGCCAGGCAGTCGAGCCAGTGTGCGGCATGATCGATATACAACTGGGGATCGGAGCCTTTTTCCTTGCAGGGTTCGAGTTTTGAATTTTCCTCCGGGGTGACTCCCCAGCCACTGCGTGTCATCAGCATGGTTCCCTCTGTCCCATAAAACATAATCCCATGGTACATCCCCTCGGGCTGATGGGCATTAGCCTCACGATGTTCCCAGGTGCAAGTGAATCCGGGATACTCAAAGATTACGGCTTGTGTATCGGGTGTCTCGCAGTTGTCGTCCAGCATGTTCCGTTGACCGGAGCTCGACACGGCCAACGGAGCATCCACACCCATCCCCCAATGGATCATGTCAACCAGATGAATTCCCCAGTCGGTGCACTTGCCACCCGCGTAATCCCAGAACCAACGCCACTCATAATGAAACCGGTTCTGGTTGAAGGGGCGTAAGGGAGCAGGTCCCAGCCACATATCGTAATCCACACCATCTGGCACCGGCCCATCCGCTGGGTGTCCCAAGTCTTTTTGATGCCCCACAACCCAGGCCTTGCAGAGACCGACCTTTCCCAGCTTGCCATCCCGGACAAACTCGCAACCAGATTTCATGTGCGGTCCACTCCGTTGCTGAGTTCCCGCTTGGACAATGCGGTTGTACTTGCGTGCCGCGCGGACCATTGCGCGTCCTTCATGGACATTGTGCGAGACCGGTTTCTCCACGAAGACATCCTTCCCCGCCATGCAAGCATAGATCGTGATAAGAGCATGCCAGTGGTCGGGGGTGCTGATCCACACCGCATCAATATCATCACGATCGAGTACTTTACGGAAATCCTGATAAGTGTCTGGTTTCGGCTTCCCGCGCGCGGTGATCTTTGCTACCCATTCCTCGGTCCGGTTCTTGTCGACATCACATAGCGCGACATAGTCGGAGCGCTCATGGTCCAAGACAATTTGGGCGTTGTGCCAGCCAATGCTCCCGCATCCGATGTGAGCGATCCGTGGACGGTCATTCGGGCTGGCCGGCTTTGGTTTGGCTTCATCACTCCCGTGAGCACGGCTTGCAAGTGTCCCCGCTAACGCGGCGGCTCCCGTCACGAATTGTCTTCTGTTCATTTGAACCAGCATGTTGTATTTCCCTCCGATCATAACCTACCGAGCAAAGGCTTCTCTCTATTATTTGTTTATCACGTATTAGATAGATTTTTTGCGTTATCTACATTAAGCCACAAATTGCTCAAAGGAAAACCGGGGAATATCCGCTCTCTCCGTGGCATGCTCCACGGTCATTCCCCATAAACGTCCGTCTTGATCCAGATCGAGTAGAGTGTTCTCATCAAGATCACGTGTTTCCGTAACATCTACCTCTCTGAATTCTATATAAAGTGTGTCCGTGTCTTGGAAATACTTTACCTTCATGGGTTAAACCTCCGATCAACTACCCTCTCAATCCAATCGAGCTGGATAACGGCCCGGTCTGGGCGGTGATGTATCTCCCGAAAGTAACTTGTGAACCTCATACATGTTCTCCGCCTGCTATCTCATCCGGGATAAATCCAGAGTACCATAAGGTTCGTAGAATGACCAACTCAAAAAGAACTCTCCATATTGACAACTCCGAAGCATAACAGCACCCGCTCAGGTCCTATTGGTGATGGTTTCGGAATAACAGGAGGTGGTTTTGGTTGTGATATCGAATTCATAGAGGCATAGATCAAATTGATATCAGCTTTTCACGATCCAATGTGTTTTTGGAAAGATTCCACTGAGGCATCCTGCGCGTAAAATCACCGAAGATAGAGGGATCTGAGCTCATAAGAGAATCGTTGGCATGATTGTTGTTCTTGGAGATCGTAGAAGGATGAAAGAGGGAGGATAAGCAAATGGACTAAAAACAAACACGGCAAACACTGATGGAAGAGGACCGGGATCCTCTTCCATCATGGGAAAACAAAAAAAACAGGAGATTGGGGAGTTAAGGTTTTTTTTCGTTTCAGGGGTTGTCCTACGGATTGACCGCGCCAGATGTGGAACGATAGTAAAGGGATCCCACGCTCTTGGTTCCATTTGTCGGATTGAAGGCGATCGACATCCGGACCGATCCACCATAAACGCTGTTCTCGACACCCGGCCCGAATCCTGAGAAAACAAATTCATCCAATTTGAGGGGACGTAACATTCCTGGTGTCACCACGGGTGGGTATGGGAAGGAGGAGTGATTCCAGTCCCCATCCCCCTTTCCCCGGTTGTAGAAGATGCCAGAATCCCGGTCGACGTAGAGATAGGTTCGATTCCCCGGTAGGTTGATCTGCTCGTCATGTCCGGTGTTTCCTGTATTATTCACTCCAGGGGCGGGGGCGAGAACATCATCGGGGATCTTCTTGAGGTATTGGACAGGAGAGGTGAGCGGGTAGAGTACACAGGACATGGAACGTCCTGTCGGGTGTATCGGTGAACACCGGGGTATGATACTTCCGACATTGTTGAATTTCTTCTTTACACGGTTCATTCCATCGGGAACTTCCGCATCCCAGAAGTCTACAAGAAGGACCCCTCGTTCTGATCTGAATGCCTCTAACGCGCTGGTCAAGGATCTCATCTCACTATAAGATTTGGCGGTTTTGGCGCGGATTTGAGCCTCCAAGAAATTGGGGAGCGCGATCGAAATCAAGATCAGGATGATCGCGATAACAATGAGCAACTCGATCAAGGTAAACCCCTGAATGAAGGAAAATCTTATGTTGTTTTTCCTTGGCACGGAAACCTCCCCTACATAGATGATCCAGTGGAAGGAGCCGGTTTGTTTAGCAATCCAAGCCCGCATTGTTACTATAACAGAAAAAGGGACGAGAAAAGAACACATTAGATTTGCCAGTTTTTCCTTTGCTTGTTTTCAATTGCCTTCTCCGATCCCTGGAATCCCGCTATCATACCCCGTTTTTGTCCTACCCCAGTGGGAGATCCATGGGGAGACAATCATTCAATTGAGTTATAGCAGGAGATAATCATGGCCAAAGCAACACGGCAGGCTTTCGGTGAGGCACTCGCCGAGGTCGGTGAAACCAACCCGAATGTGGTTGCCTTTGATGCGGATCTGGCGAAGTCGACCATGTCGGTGCTTTTCGCCAAGAAGTTCCCCGGCCGTTTTTACGAGATGGGGATCCAGGAAGCTAATATGATCGGTGCTGCGGCGGGAATGGCTCTTTCGGGCAAGATCCCGTTCATTTGCAGCTTCGCCTGTTTCATCACGGGACGTTACGACACGATCCGGATGTCCGTGGCGTATTCCCGGGCGGGAGTCAAGATTGTGGGCACCCACGCGGGAATCGGGATCGGCGAGGATGGCAACAGCCAGATGGGGCTAGAGGATGTCGGGCTCATGCGCGGTCTTCCCAATATGATGGTTCTTCAACCAGCGGATGAACTCGAAACCAAGCAGATGATCCGCTATCTGGCCGATGAATACACCGGCCCCGCGTATATCCGTTTGACACGTCAGGTACTCGCGGATGTCAGTCCCCAAGGATATCAATTCACACCGGGCAAGAGTGTGGTCTTGAGGGATGGAAAGGATGTCACCTGCTTCGCATCAGGGGGAACTGTGCAGGGTGCGATGCAGGCGGCTGAGAAGCTCGCCTCTGAGGGGATCAGTGTCCGTGTAGTGAATCTTTCAAGCATCAAGCCGATCGATGTGGAAACTGTGGTGAAGTGTGCCAAGGAAACTAAAAAGGTCTTTACGGTTGAGGATCACAATGTGATCGGCGGGATGGGCAGTGCGGTGTGCGAGGTCCTTTCGGAGAACTGCCCGGTTCTCGTAAAACGTTGGGGCTTGCTGGATCGTTTCGGCGAGTCAGGAAGCCCCGAGGCTTTGTATGCGAAATACGAGCTGGATGGAGATGGCATTGCCCGCCGCCTGAAGGAATTCGTTAAAGGCTGATTGAAACTAGATCCAGGGGGTGGAGTGATTCCGCCCCCT
>CAZORO010000279.1:0-7357 GCA_964581845.1 uncultured bacterium | reverse complement strand
GGATAACCGCTGAAAGCATCTAAGTGGGAAACCCACCTCAAGATGAGTTCTCCCCTCTTCGGAGATAAGTCCCCTTGAAGATCACGAGGTAGATAGGCCGGATGTGGAAGCATGGTGACATGTGGAGCTAACCGGTACTAATCGGACGAACGGCTTGATCTATGATTGATGCAAGGCAACATCATCCCACTGCATTCATTGCAGTCAAACAGGCTCATCTTTCACCCCTTTGGGGTTGAAAGTGGGTGTCTGTTTCGTGAAATTTCCGGTGTGTATGGAGGAGGGGAAACGCCTGTTCCCATCCCGAACACAGCAGCTAAGCCCTCCATCGCCGATGGTACTGCACCCTGACGGGTGTGGGAGAGTAGGACCGCGCCGGGGAATAAATCCTATCTCCGGATAGGATGAACAGAATCGCCCAAAGGGGAAACCCCGAGGGCGATTCGTGTTTTTGCCACCTGTGTTTTCAACTACCCCAATGCTATCCTATCTAAAGCGATGGCGGATATTGAGAAGCAGATCGATTATTGGGTTTCGGGAAGTGATGAGAACGGTTTCTGTCATTTCCTGCCTCGTATGCTCGAGCTGGTTACTCTTCAGGGGGAGAAGGAACGGCTGAACCTTTAATCAAAAAGCATATTTCCCCGGGAAAGAACAAGAGAACGGAATGATTCCGGAACTTCTGTCATGTTTTGAAAAGACATTGGCCTACTTACTGGACCAGGTGCAGGATCTATCCGATGAGGAGATGATCCTGCAACCCATGGGGGCTCCCAACCATGCCGCCTGGACACTTGGGCATATCATTTTCAGTTGCCAGGCGATCGCGGGGGAGATCGGTATCGAGGCTTGGCTGCCGGGGGATTGGGAGTCTCAGTTCGGATATGGAAGCTTGCCCGCTTAAGTCCGGTCTGATTACGCCACAAAGGCTGGATTGCTTGTCAGGCTTTCCGATGCGGGCGACAGGTTACGCATGGCTCTTCTCAATGCTGGTCCCGTTGACCTGGCGAAGCCATTACCTGATGAAAACGTGAGCGAACTGCTGCCAACGGTGGGACATGCGCTCCTACAGGTGATTGCCGGTCATACTGCTTTTCATGCGGGCCAATTGGCCGCTTGGCGGTGTGCGATTGGAAAGAGGCCGGTGGGAGAATTCATCTGACCGGCCTTTACCAGTAACCATCAACGGCGTGGGAAAGGCGATCCAGAGAATCGAAGGTCAGCAAGAAAATCCTGGAGGGGGAGGACAATGAGGCCTATAAGGCAGGTGACTTGTTACTTGATAATCCTCCTGATCATCGTTTGTGGGATGGTGGAATGGAGAATGACCCGGTTAGCCTACGCGGCGGAAGAGAGAAATTACCCGGTTCATGACATCCAAATCCATGTATCCCGCGACACGAAGGACGAGGCCGGGATTCGCTACACCACGGGTGGCATGTCCTATATGGAGTCACTTACCCACGGCCATTGGGTGGGACGCTGGCTGGGAGCAGCTGATGAGGTTACATCCCCAGATGCTTATTGGCTGAGTGATGCTTTTGAGATACGCATAAGTCCTAAACCAGCTTCTTCAGAGAGCATTCTCATCCAGGAAGGGTGGAAGTGGGTCTCCTGGGAGGAGGTTCAGCAGGCCCGGCAAAGTCAGAGGTGTGTTCACATCCATCTTTGCAACCAGTCGCAGCCTGTCGGTCTGACGATCCGTACTCTCCTCGATGGAACCGCAATCATGAAGCGTGATCTCTTGATCACCAATACAAGCAATGCCCCCTTGGCTTTGACAGGTCTTTCGCCTTGGTCTGGACGTATCTGGAATCAAGATGCCGAAATCCGTCTGGGGCATTCCATCCGTCACGAGATCGCGATGGAGGGTTGGTTCGGTTGGACCACTTTGGAAGCGGGAGTGAACCTGTTCAAACAGGACAAGGGGATCTATTCCGATGATCCCTACTTTCTCCTTCAGAACCGGAATACGGGTGAATATGCCTTCGGGCAGTTGGCGTGGGAGGCCAATTACTCCATGGAATTCACTAAGGACCATGGACTTACCTTCAAAGCGGGGCCCCTCAGCAAGGATGCCCTACGGGTGATCGCTCCTGGAGAGACCATCACCACCCCCAGCACTCATCTTGGACTCATCCGAGGGGATTTTGATGATGCAGTCCAGACTATGCACGATCATTTCAGGCGGTCAGTTTTGCCCCAAATAGATCCCGATAGGTGTTTCCGTGTCCAGTATCTCATCCCGGAGGATCAGCCGCTGACTGTCTACCGTGGCGATGCCTACAACGAGGAGAGTGTCAAGAAGTGTATGGATGTGGCCGCCTTAGCGGGAGTGGAGGCTTTTATTGTCGATGGTCCCACTTGGGCCGAAGGCACCACCCCAGGGGTTCAGAATCCCGGACAATATGGAATCTGGCTACCACGTAAGAAGTGGTTCCCCAATGGCTTTGAACCGCTAGTCGAATATGCTCATGGTTTGGGTATGTTCTTTGGAATCTATGCCGAACCCGAAGGGGGACGCGGAGACTGGACCCAGACTGAGGCCTATAAAGAGCATCCGGAATGGTTCACCACGCGCCGTCCTCTCTTTCCCGGACCCTGTTTCATCAACATGGCCATCCCCGGCGCGGCGGATTATGTCGAATCGGAAATTCACCGGATCATCGAGGCCAATCACCTCGATCTTTACCGTCATGATCAGAATGGAGTTGAGGGCGGGGAAGGGTCCTCCACCCTACGGGAGGGTTTCCAAGAAAATGATTATTGGCGTCATTATGAGGCCCTGCGGCGGATCATGGCTCAAGTCCGTAAGGACTATCCCCACTTGATACTACAGCAGGCCGCGGCAGGCGGCTGCCGGATGGATCTGGCCTCCATGTCTCTCTGGCAGGAAAGCTTCACAAGCGACAACTGTAGTTGGCCGCATGTGTATCAAGCTGCGGCGGGGTTATCGGTTTACCTTCCGCCTGAGGTTTTGGTGGTTGCCAATGGCATGGCAGGGAATGGCAGGAACCAACCCGATCTCACCACCATGCTACGTGAGGTCTACATGCTGGGGCATACACCGATGATCTTCAATGCCATGCTGCCGAAGTCGGTAGATGAGTTTTCACCGGAAATGAGGGAGAAGTTCCAGAAGTACAACCGGCTCTTCAAGGATTTCGCACGCCCGCTGCTTCCCACATTGAAGGTGTATCATCATGCGCCAGTGAACTCAGAGGGGGGAGTCGAAAGCGGTCCTTGGTTCGCCATGGAATTCTTCTCACCGGACCGCCTTAAAGGGTGGGCGCTGGTGATTCGTTTGGACAATGTGGAGCATGAGGGTTACCCCTTGAAACTGAAGGGGCCCGATCCGGCTAAGAAGTATCATGTCACTTTGGACAACACGGGGCAAACGAGAGCTATTTCCGGATCAGATCTGATTGAGAAAGGGCTTCATATCGAGGTGGGGAAGGAACCAGCTTCGGAACTGGTGATGCTGGAGGGGGAATAAAGGGATTAACCTGATTCGGATTCTTTTCCCAATATCTCATCCCTCCGCCTTAAGGAAAGCGATTGCTCCTCGCACTCCACCGGTTCCGCGAGGAGCTTCTGTGTAAAACCGGAGGCCTCGAATGCAATTTCACCCATCTCCGGCCAGTTGAACTGGATGCGCCATTTGTAATGAGGGCGGTTCAATCGCCACCCCCGCTTCTTGATCACTTCGGGATCAATGATCTCGCGTTCAATCTGGTGGATTGAAGCCCCATGAGTGCTTATCGGATATCCCCAATCAATGTGAATGGATAGATCATCTACATCATGGAATACGAGCATAGCGGGTGCGACCTGAAAATGGCAGATTCTGTTAGTGCCACACAACCATGCGGTGATGTAATCGATTCCCAGCACGAGGTCGCTTGTCCAGTCTTGCTCCGCTGGATCGCCTCCCCGCAGCTCAAGTCCCCACATGGTGCAGTCATGCCAGGAAAGCTTGTCGAAGTCCTCTTCCGTGTAGGTCATTAAACTGGCTTTATTTTCTGATGAGTTTTTCAGCACTCTCTCTCCTTCACCTCTACTCCCTCACAAAATACGGAACCACTATCAGCACCAAACCCACGAGAACGACGAGAGTTGGATCGGGGATGAAATAGGGATAAACCATCAGCCCAATTCCCACCAATAGGGGGATCCACTTCCCTTGTTTCTTGCCATAAATGAAATACCCCAGCCCAACCGCGCCGAATAGGAATCCCCAGAAGAACGACATGGCGTTACCCATAGGTCTATTTCCCCTTCCAATGGTGGCACAAGGATTATGACAGGTATGGGAGGAACAGAAAGGGAATTGAACGGCCTTCTTAGAAAGTCGATGGTGAGATTGCTATAGTACAGGGAAAGACCGAGGAGGAGGTGACCTCATTATGGAAATCGATTCCAAGACGCTGGTTGTGGTGACAGGGGCGAGCCGTGGGATCGGCAAGCACATCGCGCGAGCCTTTCATGAGGCCGGAGCCACCGTAGCCATTACGGGACGCGAGAAAACCTCGCTCTCAGAGTCAGCGAAAGACATTGGCGCGCGCTGCCACCCCTTTGTGTGTGACCAGCGAAACCCCGCAGCGATCGAAACGATGGCTCAAGCAGTCTTGAGACAACTCGGTACTCCCCAGGTTCTGGTTAACAATGCTGGCATCTATGGCGGGAAGCATGTGGCCGATATGAGTTTGGAGTATTGGAATGATGTCATCGGCACCAACCTGACCGGCGTGTTCCTGATCACCAAGGCGTTCTTGCCTTGCATGATCGAGCGGCAGCGTGGAGATATCTTCATGATCAGTTCAATGAGTGGGAAGAAGGGCGATCCTGGCTCCGCCGCCTATAATGCGTCGAAGTTCGGACTACAGGGATTCTCTCAGGCCTTGTGCTATGAAGTCCGCAAACACAACATCCGGATTATGGTGCTCAATCCCAGTAGCGTGAACACCTCAGAGGAGCTCGGCCCCGAATATGGCAAGGGTTTTTACCTTCACGCGGCTGACCTGGCCTCAACCATCGTGCACATGGCGAAGCTCCCTGGCCGGACTCTCATCCGCGACATGGATATTTGGGGGACGAATCCCTGAGGCAGATTCTCAGGGCCCCTCGTGGCCACGGTTAGAGACCACCAAGTCGCCATTTGAGTAAGTGCCATTCGTGGCGCTGTAGATGACGGGGACTTGTGTGATATGGTGCTGATGCGAGCCCAGGTAAAGCCAGAGAGTGTCCCAATCCCCATTATCGACGTCCAGGTCGGCGCCACGGCTCAGAATGGCGTACCGTAGTCCATACCTCTCACCCCACCATTTCCGGGTATCTGGCCTGGAAGGATTGAAATCCGCTCCACTCCCGGAAAGGTACGATGTGTATTCTGGAAGCGAGTAGGCTTTGCCGGCGCGCTTGTCTCCTGTCTCCGAAAGAAATGGATCAAAGCATAGCTTCTTCATGTAGGGGATGGGTGTGGTGAGCATGGCGAATGAGCAAAGCTCTCCCACGGAATCGCAATTAATCCTGCGGTATCGCGCCCACCAACTATACCATGTCCCGCCCCCTCCTCTGATTTTCTCTCCTCCATCTACATCCGGCACATACATGCGGAAATCAGCGTTATACGCCTCGTTCGCGGTCCGGTAAGCGTGGAGACAGGCGCGTGTACTCGTCAACCGTGCACGGACTTGCGCCTCCATGAAATTGGGCAAGGCGATTGAGATCAGAATAAGGATGATGGCAATGACGATCAGGAGTTCGATTAAAGTGAAACCAGAAAACCGCTTGGACCAGACTGGTGTTGAGAACATGACTTCAACCCCCTGAACCTGGGTTACCCGCAATACTGGATCATACTCAGATTGAGACGGTGTGAACGTCTTGTCAAGACATTCTTCCCACAACCTTCACACCAGCAAGTTACTGGTTCGCAAGAGCGGGTCAGGGTCCTTCATGCCCACGGTTAGAGACCACCAAGTCCCCATTTGAATAAGTTCCATTCGTGGCACTGTAGATGGCCGGGATCTTGGTCACATGATGGGTATGATTACCGAGATACAACCACAGCAAGTCATAGCTTCCCGCATCCATATCCAGATCGGCTCCACGGCTCAGGATAACATACCGGAGACCGTAACGTTCTCCATACCATCGACGGGTGTTAGGTCTAACGGCGCCAAGGTACTTGGTGGAGCCTGAGAGGTAAGAGGTGTACTCAGGCAATGAGAAATTCTCTCCCGCCCGTTTATCTCCCCTTTCGTCGAGAAAGGGGTCATAACATAACTTTTTCATGTAAGGGATGGGTGTGGTGAGCATGGCATAGGTGCACATCTCCCCCACGCTACCACAGTCGACTTTGCGGCTACTTGCCCACCAGTTCCTCCACTCACGACTGGTTCCTTTGATCCACTCACCGCCGTTTACGTCTGGCACATAGCCATTGAAATCCGTGAAGTAGGCTTCATTCGCTGTCCGGTAGGACTGAAGACAGGCACGTGTGTTGGTGAGCCGTGCGCGGACTTGTGCCTCCAGGAAGTTGGGCAAGGCGATGGAAATCAGGATGAGGATGATGGCGATGACAATCAGGAGTTCGATCAAGGTGAAACCAGAAACTGCCTTATAAAAACGGTTCAAGGGCATCGAAAATCTTCCTCCTTATGGGCAATACGTGATTCTCCAATCTGGTGGGTAGTGTGATTACTGTTCTTTTTTGTGTCAAGTCATCCAAAGGTAGAATGAATCTGCGAAAAGGCCCTCATTCGCCAACTGAATAAAAACCTGCAAAAATGCAAGGAAAGGGGCAACCAATCGGCTACCCCCTTCCCGTCTTATTCCCGCCAACGCGAGAAAACTTTTTTTCAAACAGTCCTTTTTTCTTTGTGGAGTGGCCGTGACCGTGATTGTGTCCTTTTCTTCATGGGATCCATGCCCAGTATCAACGCCCTTCTAATTTTTTGGGTATTTGATGGTGCAACCGAAGGCTTGTACTTCCTGGCCGTCATCGGCGATTGCCTTTCCAGATGTGAAGGCACTTAAGGCATCATCAAGATATTTCCTGGTGATCTGTGAAACATCCTGACTATCATCCAGCGGCCCATGAAACACAATCTTGCCGGTTTTGTCGATCAGGTAGAACTCGGGCGTGCAACCGGCGCCAATCTCCTTGGCGATCTTGGAGCCTTCATCCATGGCGATATGGAATTTGAAACCCTTTTCCTTGGCGTATGTGGCCTGCGAGGCAGCGTCTTCCGTGGAATTAGCATTCAATGAAAGGAAGGGAACTGATCCCACATACTTGGACGCGAGTTCACTGATGCGTTCCTCATAGGCAATAGCCACTGGGCATTTTGTC
>CAZORO010000278.1:7013-7365 GCA_964581845.1 uncultured bacterium | reverse complement strand
AGGGTTCGGAAAGCACAACTCCACCGGGGCTCGTATCCGGTTCTTTTCCATCCACCAGGAAGCGGACATATTGGAAATCGGAGCCGAGATTAGTGACCGTATGCACCACCGAATAAAGACACAGACCCACCGTTACGGGGTCGATGTTGCTCCAGGATTCTGGCAACTTGGCGATGTCGATGAAGATTGTCTTCGCCTCCCGGTCATAGAAGGCCGATCTGAATTGGATCTCGGGGGGAACCGCAGGCTGGAGATTGGGGGTAACCGGAGTCGCACGGAGAGCATTCAAAACATTCACCACCCGTCCCATCATGTGTAATGCTCCCTCGATGATACGGTCCTCGGGAATGAG
>CAZORO010000278.1:6025-7003 GCA_964581845.1 uncultured bacterium | reverse complement strand
ACGCAAAACACACGTGCCTTGAAGGAACCAGTTGCTTTAAGGAGGAGACTATCTCCAGATGAGTCTGTCTTCTGGACGCTTGAGGATGATTCGGAGGTGGATTCCACGAGAGGCACATGGCCTGAGAGCAGACCTGAACGCCAAACAAACAAAAAAGTGACTGTCAAGATCCCCAAAAGAAGCAGGGTGACCACAATCAACCAAGCGAAGATGAATTCGTTGCGTGCCACGTCAACCTTTCCGTTTGTCTGATAGACCTTTTATTGTCCTTTTCTGAGCTGTGCGAGCGACTGCCCGATCACCTCGGCGGCCCTCTTGGCCTCATCCTTCACATGCGCGGGATCGAGACCGATGGTCAGGAGGACGCCGGGTACTTCGCGTCCCTGCAGGATATCGATCGGAGCGCTGCGCAACCCAATCGAACGTTTTTCTCCAAAGACTCCCACATAATTGCGGTACATCAGATCCGCGATGGCGCGGCTATCCCGCTTGTGGTTCAGACTGACATGGCTCCACTCATACAGCTTGGTACCCCTGCCCTCGGGAGTGGTACCGGGGGCATCGTAATAACAGAACGAGGCACGCAGGGGGGGAGAAGCTGCTTCGACACGCAGCGCCACGAGAGTGTCTGAGTCCACATAGCTTTTTTCCGGCGATGTGGGATCCCATTTTACCGTGGTGAGCTTGATCCCATTGGCATCAAGAACTTTGCGCAGCTCCTCGGCTAAAAGCTCCGTGGGATTGGCGTTATCCCCAGTTCCCGCCCTAATAGCCGCACGTGAGGGCAACAAAACGGCAAGCACATTCTGGATAGGTTTATCACCCCCCATCCCCGCAGGTGGTGGTTCTTCTGGGACCTCTTCAGGGATGTCGCCACCCTCCGGAGTTGGCTCTGGTAATTTTTCCTCCTGACCGGGAAGCTTGTAGTTGGGGTAGCGTCCAAAGACGGTCTCAAGGAGACCGCGGGAGACATAAACC
>CAZORO010000278.1:0-6015 GCA_964581845.1 uncultured bacterium | reverse complement strand
CCTCGACGTTGAGTGGGAGCATCTGGCCATTCAACGATTTCGTTACCCACTCGCCCCAAGGGGGATTCCACCACCAGGGCGAAGGTCAAGCCACTCTCAGGCTCAACCAAAATCCCACGCCGCAAAAGCGCATTCCAGGATAATGAGGCCCCCAAGACCGCTTGGATGTCGGTCAGCGAGTAGACATTCCGGTCTCCTGCCTTCTCATCCACAGAAACTTTTAGAAGTAATGCATCCAAAGCGGACTGGGCCAGGATTGGGCCGGGATAGCCAAGCAGACAGCAAAGAATCAGGAAAGGTTTTCCCGCTGAGCAGGACCGCCGGTTCATAGGGGGATCTTAGCAGTCCGCTTTCCCTTCCGGCAACGGGACGCATGGTTCACCCGAAAATGGTGTCCGGAAGAGATTCGTTGCCATGTAAAAAGAGATCCAAACTTTTCACCAGTCTCAATTGAGTATATAAACATGCCAGGGTTGTGCATGGACCAGACCATCAGGGGTATGGAATGTATTGCCTGTGATGAGTTCGCGGCCTTGTGCCCCCTTCGATACAGGCCAGTCGAATACCTCAAAGCTGAACAGGACTCGCATTCGGCCTTTTTCATCCTCCCAGGCGGTACCTTGCCATGTGTCTCCTTGCCCCAGTACAAACCGCCGCTTCATGAGAGGCAAGACCTGGCGGTAGGCGGAATTAGCCTGGATGATCCTTTCACGGACATAACCGGGTAGCGCCTCGAAATCCTGCACCGACCTGATATCCATAACCCCTTTTGAAGCCAGTGTGCGGAAGTAGGAGTCTGGATCATAGTGTTTTGAAGGGTTGCCATGATTGTAGAGGAAATAGTAGCGGAGGTATTCACGTCCAAAGACTCCCCCAAGTCCTGAACTGCGTGAAGAAAGCCCAAATGGACCGCAGTCCTCCTTCATCAGGAGACTGTACCCCATCCGTTGCATGGAGCGCTGCAGTAAGACCGCTTCCTCGAGTTGGGGATAGGGAGCAGCATCGCTCATGTCGCGGTCTGCTCCGAAGGCGCAGTAGGAGTCAGCCCACACACCGTCAAGCCCTGTTTGTTCTCGTAAGCGGCGGTAGGCTCCCTCCAGGTAATCACGAAAACCCGCGGCCAGATCCATCCCCACCAAGGTTACATACCCGCGATGGATCACACGGCCATCAGCACCAAACATCAGCCAATCGGGATGGGCGCGTACAATGGGTGAGCAGACGGATTGATGTGCGGGAGCTGACCAGATGGCCACCTTGATCCCTTTGGCATGAGCTCGCCGCACCAGATAGGCAAGACCAGCCTCGCCGCCGAGATTCGGGCTGATGCGCAACCCCCAGGGACTACAGACACTCTCCGTGGCAAAGCTCCCCGTGGGGCATTCAGCCTCGCTGTGATCGATGTCCACATCCAGCACAGCCCGTAGTTCAATCAGTCCAATCTCCCACCCGGCGGCCTTGGGGATTACCTCATTGGCGAAACGGTATAGCCAGGAGTTCTCAAGAACAGGTGGTGCCATGGCCTTCCGTAAAGCGGGAGTGAATGAACAATCCAGTCCCGGCGAATCAAACTGTTGATGAAAGAGCGCGGGCAGCGGCTCGACAGGATTTATTCCCATCTGTTCTTGAAGTCCACCAACGACAGAGTCCCAGGCCCATGTCCATTCATTGATGGCGTTCCATTTGTCAGACACATCCGCTCGGCGGAAAAGCCAGGTTTTAGCTGGCGTGGCGATACATCCTTCCTTATCGGGACGGACCGGAATCGTGGAGCACAACAGTATCCGATTCCCCTTTTGTGTTTCGCTTACCTCGGAGCACGAGACCCGGTCAAAGAAGCTCATGGTTGTTCCGTGTGATCCCGCCAGAAAGAAGTAAGGTTGTTGCCTGGCGCAATACTTGCGCTTCGACATGTTGTAGGGGCGATCCGGGTTTGGCGTGAGGCTTAGACGGAATTCCTCTTCATTTTTTCCTCCGGACTGAAGGCCCCGCTGTTGAAACCGCCAATCCCCTTCGCTGAAGACCACCGGCTCGATGACCTCAATCTCATGCACACGGCCCGCATTATAAAGACGCAACTGCCAGCTCATTCCGGCATAAGCGCCGGCATGGGTTTGGATCGACTCAGGTGTGAGCCACCATTCCACGCGCCCGCTGGGAAGGTCTTCGTCAATGACGATGGATTTCCCTATCGAACGCCAGCCAGTCATCCGTCCTAGAAGAGGAACATCAGTTGTCTGAATTTCCCCGCGTTTGGGGAATGTGTAATGATCGCCAATCTTGGCCCGTTCCATGAGATATACCGCGATGTCCGTGATGGGTTTGATGTCACCTCCCGCAATCTTTCTGAGTAAGGGTGGCTGCATCTCCTCTGGAGAAGCCGCGAGCACATCCTGGTCATCCACCGATACACGCGAAAGCCCCAGGAGGTTGCTGTCTTTTACAGCGAGTAGGGCCTCCACTTTGGGATGACCTGGAAACCGCACATGAACACCAGCTTCCTGCACCATTACTTCTGGTTGGGCTGACCAGCCAGTGACGGTTGTAGCATCCACGAGCAATCCCGCCACCATGATCACCAGAAAAGCGGCATGATGGGATCGGCCTCGGAGTATCGATGAGGTCATGGCTGTTCACCCTCTCTGTAGGATCGTCTCAACCGCCCGAAGGACCTTTTCCACTGTCAAGGACTTCATACATTCGCGACCGAGCGGGCATTCACGCAGAAAACAGGGCGAGCAAGGAACATCGGCCTGAAGGACCACGTGATACGGAGATTGCGGACCTGTCCAGGATGAGTCGGTCGATCCGAACAGAGCGGCCGTAGGGGTACCGAGCGCATCCGCCAGATGCATCGGGCCGCTGTCATTGGTGATCAGGCAGGCGCACAGGGAGATCAAGGCCATCATTTCTCTCAGGCTGGTCTGCCCGGAGAGGTTCGCACCACGGCCATTCGGTACACCGGAGAGGATAAACTCACCTTGTTCGTGGTCTTTTTCAATTCCAAACACCACCACAAAGCAGCCCTGTTCCGTCAAATGATGAGCTGTCTCCTTGAACCACTCCGGCTCCCAGCGTTTGGCTGATCCAAATGCTGCTCCCGGCGAAATTCCAATTACCGATTTGGAGGGAGTGACTCCGAGGGCCGAAAAACGGTCTTTTCCTGTTTGAACCTCTTCCTTTGAAAGGAAAACCTCTGGCTGCCGGTTGATGGATCCGCTTCGCCAGGATCTGGGAAGGAGATGCAGGTAATAATCGACCATGTGTAGATAACGCACTCGCGGATTACAGAACACTCTCCGGGTCAACAGCGGCCCCCTCCAGTCACGCCGGTAACCAATCCGTTCCGGTATCCCCAGGCTCTTGGCGGTCTTCGCGGATGAGTAGGAGTTGGTCAACAAATAGATTTTCTCAAACGCGGCATCGCGGATAGTCTGAAGGAGTTCCGGCGTTTTCTTCTCATCTACCGGGAAGATCTGTTCGACACCGGGGAAGTACTCGAAAAGGACAGCTGTATGAGGTGGTCCCCATACCGAGCAGGTTCCCTCTTTTTCGATCATTAAGCGGATGGAAGGTATCGCCATGACCGTATCTCCAATCCAATTGGGCAGACGGACAAGGACTTTACTCATCATGTTTCGGGGAGAGTTTGAGAGGATTCGGGCGGCGTTTTGAGGTAGACCTCCATGACTGCGCCTTCCTGATTACCCCGGTTGGAGGGGACAAGGCGGCCACGATGGATATCCACAATGATGCTGTGGACCCAGGCCAGGCCAAGCCCACCTTGACGTTTCTTGGTCGTGAAATCGAAATGGAAGATCTGTTGAAGCTCCACACCCTCCAGCCGTTGCCCAAAGGGATTCTGGAACCCCGTTCCATTGTCCGTGACACGCAACACCGCCCAGCCATCCGATTGGAAACAATTGATCTCCACTCTACCGGGTGGGGAGGGTCTTTCGGCTTGTCTTTCGGCGATGGCTTGGGTGGCATTGGCCAAGAGGTTGAAGAGAACCAGTTTGAGCAGTCTCGGATCCGCCAGAGCGGAGGGACTCCCTTCTCCCTCGATGAGTTCATAGACCACTTGCCGCGAGGTGGAGTGGCGGTAGAGCTCGATTACCTCAGCCACCAGTGAGTTGAGGTCCACGCGCTCGAACTGGGGTTCACGGGTGTAGCTGAAGGCTCGGTAGACATTGACCACCTCCTGGAGCAGCACGGTGGTCTTGCGAAGCCCCTCGACAGCGGCGTGGACCATCTCCTTCTTCTCACCGGGGATCTCCACAATACCACGGCGGAAGGCGGTCCGCAGTGTTTCGAGCTCCAAGCGTCCCGTGGCCAGGATGTTGGTCAGATCATGGCCCATGCTGGCGGAAAGATCGATGCTGACCTCATAACGTCCACGATCCATGGCTTCCAGCCGTTCCAGGGAACGGGTCAGGATCAACCCCAGTTGCCTTACCAAACCCCGGAAATAAGGCAGCCCGATTTGGGGAGCTTCCTCGCTGGGGGGAACAGCCGCCAGGAGGAGCCCCATCCTCTCTCCGCGCCGCTGGACTATTCCCCCAAACCAAATCCTTCCAATCCCGGGGGTGTCTCCAGAGGTGAAAACCCCACCCTTCATGGGTTGGATAAGCATCTCCCCCTCGGTTTCACTGGCTGTTACAAACCAGGCAAGGTCCTGCGGTTCTGGGCGGATGATTCCATCCAATCCAGGTTCCCGGCTGCAAGAGAAGACAACATGAGGAAGAATACTTCCCTCTCCTGAGAAGGGCATCCAGGCCACGCACTCATACCCCATGCCCTCCTGGATCAGGTTCAGCGCGGTTTCCCAGAAGGAAGTATCCTCGCCGGGGAGGTTGTGTCCCAGTTCACCCAAGCGTTCTCCGAGATCCGAAAGATCAAAGTGTACGGCGGTCAGCCGGGTGCCACGCGCCATGGAATTGTAGGCGCGTTCCACTTCATGTTTGGGGCGTGCGATGATCGGAGGAGGTTGATCCGGTGGGCTTGCCAGGGCACGGGCGATGCGAGCGAGGGGATGGATCGCGCCTGAATACAGCAGGAAGGTGATGAGGAGGTTAGAAAGCGTGAAGACTAGGGCATATACACGGTACTCGAACACCAGATCATGAACCTCAGGGATGTCCGGCCAACTCACGAGATGAACCCAGACCTCATACATCTCCGACACTGTACTACGCACAGTGAACTCGAAGTTGCGCGTGAATAAACAATTGCTCCAGGTGTTGAAGGTCTTGCGTTTCTCCTCCGCGTTGTCTGGCTCATCACGGAACAAGACCACCCTTGAGGCATCTGTAACCTCGAAATATACGGCCGGGAAATCGGGTTGACTGATAAGGACTTTCACATCGATCGTGGCCCGCCGGATCTCATCCATTAAAGCGGCGGAGCGGGGCGGTCCACTCGTACGGATTTCCTTCATGCGCCGCTGAATTTCTGTCAGAACACCCCTTTTCTCAACAATGATGTCTTTCTTCTTGAGGTTGAAATTGTTCTCCATCAACGCGAGAACGAGGATTTCGATCACCACCATGGCGGTCACGAGCGCCACGGTGAGTAGGCGGAATCGGTAACGTCCGGAAAGAAAGGGCCATTTGGCTGAGGTCATAATGATGTCAATACGGTGGCAGCTCCATGGTTTCGTAACAAGGGGAGGTGAGACAAATCCTCCCTCCCCCCTTGTGGGGGAGGGAAGGGGTGGGGGGGACAAAGCTAATATGGTTCAGCTCGCCCATGAGTTGCACTTGTGGGCGGAACCTTTCCGGCGGAGTGATGCTTCACCGGGGGGCACCACCAAGTTGAGCCGTGTGGGAGCTCAACTCCTGGACCAGCTGATGGAATCGTCATTCCCGCGATGGCGGGAATCCAACGCAACTCGTGCGTTTCAATGAACCGCAAATTCAAGGTTCCCATGCGGTCGCGCCCCCCTCGAAGAGGTCATAACCGAATTTCGCCCGGTTGATGTGTCCAGCATCGCCTACCACATAGAAGCGGAACTCC
>CAZORO010000277.1:0-7367 GCA_964581845.1 uncultured bacterium | reverse complement strand
TATGGAATCGCTCCGCTTCCCCATGATGCCACTCGGGCCACCTGGTTTCTCTCCAGAGCCACCACCATCAACGCTGAAACCCGATACCCCGAAGAGGCCTTCGAGTTTCTTAAGTTCCTGACCTCTCCCGAATACAACCGGATCATCTGCGAGGGGGGAGATGGCTTCCCTTCGGTGAAGGCTCTTGCTGGGAGTGATATGTTCCTGCATGACCCCAACTACCCCGAGGAAGACCAGAACCAGGTCTATCTCGATGATGTTCGATATGGACGGGTCTTTTTGGTATCACCGTATATCAAGGCGGCGGAGTACCAGAAGATCCATGACATATATGGGGGACGTTTGCGCGAGGGAACCATCACACCGGAGAAAATGGCGGAGGAATACACCCGCAAGGTGAATGAAGCCATTGAACGGAATCGGACAGGGAGAGGGATTTAATGCTCTGTTGGGTTGGTCAAGCAACAAGAGACCTCACCCCCAGACCCCTCCCCCACAAGGAGAAGGAGGAGCACCCCCTCGCCCACCGGGAGAGGGGGGAGGCGCGCCGCGTAAAACCCGAGGGTAAACCGCACCCCCCTCGCCCACCGGGAGAGGGGGGCAGGGGGGGGAGGTCTTTTAACGGATCAACAAGGCACTCATGGGAGATATGAATGAAACTCACCGGCCAACGGCGTGAAGTCATTGCCGCTTACCTCTTCCTGACTCCCAATTTGGGGGGGTTCCTTCTTTTTACTTTCCTCCCCGTGCTGGGTTCGCTGTTTCTGGCTTTTACCGATTGGAATATCTTTACCCTCCCACGATTCGTTGGTTTGGCTCACTTCGAAAAAATGTTCACCGAGCCTGATTTCTGGAAGTACCTCTGGAACACGTTTTTTCTCATGAGCGGAATTCCAGTCAGTATTGCCTGTTCGCTGGTATTGGCGCTCCTAATGAAAGACCGTCTGCCCGGCATCGCTCTATTCCGGACCCTTTTCTTCCTGCCCACCATCTCATCGGGCGTGGCGCTCTATATCCTCTGGCGCTGGATCTATAACCCGGATTTTGGACTGATGAACCAGATCATCCTGGCGGTGTGGGATGGTCTCGCCTTCCTCCTTCATCCTCTGGGGGCCGAACTGGGGGATATCCATCCTCCCACTTGGCTCTCCTCCGAGGTCTGGGCCAAACCTGCTTTGATCCTCATGGGTATCTGGATCACGGCGGGAGGACCCAACATGGTCCTTTATATCGCTGGTCTCCAGCAGATCCCCCCGGAGCTCCTCGAGGCGGCCAGCATCGATGGAGCGGGTAAGTGGACCACCTTCCGCTGGATCATCTGGCCGATGCTCGCTCCCACCACCTTTTTCATCGTGGTAATGAGTGTCATCGGCGGTTTGCAGGGGGGATTCGAGCAGGTTTACATCATGACGGCCGGTGGACCGGGCGGAGCGACCACCACTCTCTCTTTCTATATTTACGATAAAGGCTTTGAGTGGTTCGAGATGGGCTATGCCTCGGCGGTAGCCTGGTTCCTGTTCTTCCTGGTGTTTCTGGTGACTCTGCTGCAATGGAAATATGGACGTGGTTCGGAGACTTACATTTCATAAATGCTGATGAAAAAAGCACTTTCTCTTCTCATACGTTATTTCCTTCTCGGGTCGGTGGGATTGACCATGGCGTTCCCTTTCTTGTGGATGCTGTCGACCTCGATCAAACCAGAGCATGAGGTTTTTACCGCGGGACTCTCGCTCATCCCCCGCACAGTGCATTTTGATAATTACAGTGAAATGATGCACCAGATTCCATTTGGTGTTTACTATATGAATAGTGTCATTGTCTCTGTCGCAATCACCATCGGCCAGGTACTCACCAGCGCGATGGCCGCCTTCGCCTTTGCGCGTTTCCGGTTCCCCGGGCGCGACCGGATCTTCCTCTGCTATCTTGGAACCCTGATGGTTCCCAGCGCGGTCTTGATGATCCCCAATTTCATGCTGTTGGCCGAGCTCCACCTAGTGGACACCTATGCTGGACTGATCATTCCCTCGATGTTCTCAGCCTATGGAACCTTCCTGTTACGTCAATTCTTCCTGACCATCCCCCGCGATTTGGAGGATGCGGCGAGGATTGATGGATGCGGCTATTGGGGAATTTTTAAGAATATCGCCATCCCGCTTTCCTTGCCGGGAATCGCGACACTAGCGATTTTCACTTTCCTGGGGAGTTGGCAGAGTTTCTTCTGGCCGCTGATCATCACCTACAGCGAGGAGCTCAAAACCTTACCCGTGGGTCTGTCCTTCTTCAACAGGCTTTATGGAACCCGCTACACGCTTCTCATGGCGGGATCCACCATGATGCTGATCCCGATTGTGGCGGTATTCCTGGCCGGGCAAAAATACTTCATCTCAGGGATTCGTCTGGGGGCGCTGAAGGGGTGAGCGGAGTTGGTTGTTTTTTTCCGTGACTTTCCGGTAACCCCGTCCCTTCCGTGATTCAAAAACATACCCACGGCGATTAAAACCGTTACTCCGCTATTCCTCCACCTCCCTGGTGGGGCAAGCCGCCACCCTACAACGCCCTGAGCCCAAACCCTCCCCCCACCTCGATCACCTGCCCGGTCGAGAAATCCATGTCCCCCCGCGCGATGGAAACCACCACCCGCGCCACATCCTCCGGGGTTCCCCAACGGCGTTGCGGCACCAGCCCTTCCGCGATGAGTGGATCATACTTCGCCTTCACTTTCTCGGTCATGTCAGTGGCGATGATGCCAGGGCGTACCTCGAAGACCGGGATGCCCTCGGCGGCGAGACGTACCGCGAAAAGTTGCGCGGTCATCGATAGACCCGCTTTGGAGATGCAGTACTCCCCACGGTTCACCGAGGCCACCGAAGCGCTGATTGAGGAGATAAAGACCATCCGGGGCTTTGCCTCCGGCTCACGTTTCCTCAGCTGGATCATCTCCCGCGCAATCCTTTGGCCTAGAAAGTAGGGGCCCTTGAGGTTGATGCCCAGGACCTCATCGAAACTTTCCTCGGTGGTCTCCAGAAGGTCCTTTCTTACCTTGGGCGCGATGCCTGCGTTGCTGACAAATAGATCCACACGCCCATAACGTTCCATGACGGTCTTGATGATCCGCTCCCGGTCCGCATGGAGGGCGACATCTCCTTGGACATGCAAGCATAACCGCTTCTGGTTCGCGGCCTTGGCAGCCACTTCGCGCGCGGCCTCCTCATTGCGTGCATAATTCAGGGCGATGTCATATCCCGCCCTGGCCAATCCGAGGACAATCCCGCGTCCGATGCCACGGCTCCCTCCGGTGACCAGGGCCACGGGCGAAACATGAGTCATGATGAATCCTCCTAAGATTCCTTCAATGATACCGGCCAACTTCAGGCTCTTGTAATAATACGGCTAGAAGAAGCAAAATCACTTCTTTGAATCTTTTCAACGGATTCGGGAGGATATCATGCTTTCCACATTTCTTGGCGTGATCGTTCTCGCATCGGTCGAGCTCCCCATGGGCTCTTCACCAGAGCCGGTGGTCTTTCCGCATTTCCCGGACCGGCTCCATGCCTATGTCTGGAAGAATTGGGAATTGGTTCCCCTGGAGAAGCTCTCCAGGGTGGTGGGAGCTACCACCCAAGAGATCCATGCTTTGGGGAAAGCGATGGGACTGAGCGATCCCCTGCCGGTGAGCCAGGATCAGTGGAACCGTTCCTATATCACCATCATCCGCCGCAACTGGCATCTGCTCCCCTATGACCAGCTTTTGCAATTGCTGGATTGGACCCCGGAACAACTCGCCTTCACCCTGCGTGAGGATGATTTCCTCTATGCCAAGTTGGGGAGTCTTAAACCGAAATGCGAACCCATCCGCTATGCTCCGCCGGAGAACATGACCCAAAAATGGGAACAGGATATTGCTCGTGTGGTCCACGAAGATTTCCCGGAGGGTCTATCAGGTCATTATGCGGAACCGCCTTTTGACTTTGTCAGACAGCTCTCCGAACCTGTCCAAAACGACATGGCGGATTCCGGCAAATCGGTCTTTCACCCGCGTTTCTGCTCCTCCTATTTTGCTCTGTATGGTGACCCGCTCTTGGATGAGGGCGAGGGGCCCTATCCGGATGGTTATCTGGCGCGGTTGGCTGATACCGGGGTGGATGGAGTCTGGCTGCAAGCAGTTCTCTATAAGCTCGCGCCATTCCCTTGGGATCCTGCCATGAGTGAGGGATACGAGAGGCGCCTTGAGGCTCTCCGCCATCTGGTGGAAAGGGCACGCAAATATGGGATCGGAGTCTACCTTTATCTCAATGAACCACGCTCGATGCCAGTGGCTTTTTACCAGTCCCATCCAGAACTGAAGGGAGTGACCGAGGGAGACTATGCCGCGCTGTGTACCAGTGCCCCGGAGGTGAGAGACTTCCTGCGTGCTTCTGTCACCCATGTTTGCAGGGAAGTCCCTGGTCTGGCGGGTTTTTTTACTATCTCCGGTTCCGAGAACCTGACCAATTGCTGGAGTCATTATCAGGGGGCAGCTTGCCCGAGATGCTCGAGGCGTTCCCCCGAAGAGGTCATTGGTGAGCTTCATCAAACCTTTATGGAGGGGATCCGAGCCGCCAGCAGCTCCGCTGAGTTAATCGCCTGGGACTGGGGCTGGCAGGATGCCTGGGCGGAGGGATTGATCCAAAAACTCCCGGACAAAACTACTTTGCAAAGTGTCAGCGAGTGGTCGATCCCGATCAACCGGGGGGGTGTGGCCACCTCTATTGGGGAGTATTCCCTTTCAGTGATTGGGCCTGGACCTCGCGCCACCCGGAACTGGGAGCTCGCGAAGGCCCGTGGGCTCAAAACTAATGCCAAGATTCAAGCTGGAACGACCTGGGAGCTGGGGGCGGTTCCGTATATACCCGTGCTCTACAACATCGCCAACCATGTGGCCAACCTGCGTAAGGCGGGAGTCAATGGAATCATGCTCGGATGGACCTTGGGAGGATACCCCTCGCCGAACCTTGAAGTGGTGGCCGAGCTTGGAAAAGATGTCTCCGCATCAGCGGATGAGGCTGTCCAGCGGGTGGCGGTCAGGCGTTTCGGAGAGAACCTGATGCCCATCGTGACCACACTCTGGAAGCGTTTCAGCGAGTCTTTCCTGGAGTTTCCCTTCCAAGGGGCAGTCGTTTATAACGCCCCATTACATCAGGGACCCTCGAATCTACTTTGGGAGAAACCAACCCAGTATGCCGCAAGCATGGTGGGTATCCCCTATGATGATTTGACCTCCTGGCGGAGTGTCTATCCAGAGGAAGTGTTCATCAAACAGATCCAAATGGTGGCCGATGGCTTTAAGACCGCCATCCATGAAGCAAAGGCCGCAGTCACTTCAATCAATCTCAACGATGATCAAAAAGTGGCCCTCCTGGATGAGATGGATGTTGCCGAGACCTGCATGATCCATTACCAGAGCACCGTTAACCAGTCCCACTTTATCATGGCCCGGCGTGCTCTGCTGAACGCCACCACGGAAGCCGGGGCGCGTCCCCATAGATCCACCATCGAGAAGATTCTCCAAGACGAGATCAAGCTCGCCAAACAACTCTATGTCATCCAAAGCCGTGACTCACGTATCGGCTTTGAGTCTACGAATCACTATTTCTATGTCCGTATGGATCTCGCCGAGAAGGTCCTCAATTGCCGTGACCTCTTGGACCGTTGGCTGCCTCAGCAGAAAGCAAGATTTGATCGATGAATTCCCAAGTTGAAGCAAGGATTATCCCGCGGCCCGGTGGATACCGCGAGCTGCTGGATATCTCTATTCCCCTGATTCTGAGTACTTCCTCCTTGAGCCTGATGCACCTGGTGGACCGGATCTTTCTGTCCTGGTACTCCTCCAATGCCCTCGCGGCGAGTGTCCCCGCGGGCGCGGCCTCCTGGTGTCTGGTGAGTCTGTTTGTCGGGACCGCGAGTTACATCAGCACCTTTGTCTCCCAGTATGATGGGGCGGGACGTCCTGAACGGATCGGTTCAGCGATCTGGCAAGGGATTTATTTCTCGCTGATTTCCTGTGTTTTTCTTGTGTCTGGTTACTGGTTCTCAGAACCTTTGTTCAAACTCGCGGGGCATATTCCTGAGGTACGGGATCAGGAGATTCTTTATTTCGGCATCCTTGTGCTCGGAAGCGGAGGGGTGGTGCTCTCCTCAGCGCTGTCCGCCTTTTATAGCGGAAGGGGAAAGACCTGGGTGGTAATGTGGGTCAACATGGGGGGGATGCTGATCAATGGAGTTTTCGATTACATGATGATATTTGGCAAGGGAGGATTCCCCGAATGGGGGATCTGGGGGGCCGGACTGGCCACCGTCATCGCCCCGTGGATCATGTCGCTCTTTTATTTCTACCTGCTATTCCTTCCAGAGAATCGCAAGCGTTATGGAACCCTGAAGTATTGGCGTTTCGAGCCGGATCTATTCCGCAGACTCATCCGTTATGGCATTCCCAGCGGGCTTCAGTGGACCGTGGATGTGACCGCTTTTACCGTATTCGTCTTGCTAATTGGGCGGATCGGGGCGCCAGAACTGGCCGCAAGCAGTGTTGCCTTCGCGATCAATCACCTGGTGTTCATGCCCATGATCGGGCTCTCAATGGGGACCTCAGTGTTGGTGGGACGTTACCTGGGGGCCAACCAGCCTGACCTGGCGGCACGAAGCACCAGTAGCGCTTACTGGCTCACTCTGGCGTACATGACCGCATTCTCGGCCGCTCTAGTGATATGGCCAGATGTTTTTATTGGGATTTTTCGTCCCAGCGAGTCGCGGACTGATTTCGAGACGGTCGCGGTTCTGGGCAGACACCTGCTGTATTTCGTGGCGGCGTACTCGCTACTGGATGCCTCGAACATCGTGTTCACCTCGGCGCTCAAAGGCGCGGGAGACACACGCTTTGTGCTATGGATCATCCTGGTGGTGGCTCCAATCGTGCTTGTCATCCCTTCCTATGTGGCCTGTGTGATCCTGGATGCAGGGATTTATGTGGCCTGGGCGATCCTGACCCTGTATGTCATTGTCTTGGCGTTAGCGTTCTATGCCCGCTACCGCGCGGGACATTGGCGTTCGATGCGGGTGATTGAACATGCCCCCTCGCCGGGGGCTTCAGTGGCGGAGGGGCCGGTGGTGGAGACGGCATGAACGGTTGATTTAATGCGATGCCTTAAACGGGAGCCCCGGGCTTGGGTTCCTCTTGGGACCGTCTGGTTTCGAAGATCCGGACAATCACATAAGCAATGAGAGCGAAGATAAAGAAGACAAGCAGCATCCAGGCGATGCCCTGCAGTGTTTCAATGATGGTCCGGTAGACTTCAAGAACCCACCTCTCCCCTGTGAGTTCAACGATCTGG
>CAZORO010000276.1:0-7431 GCA_964581845.1 uncultured bacterium | reverse complement strand
TCATGGAGAATGCAAACGAAACGAGTCCCACTGGAGAAGGGAATCTTCCCGGCTGAAAAGACAAGATCTAGAAGATCCCCATTTTTGTGTCTGGCATGGACTTCGATTCCCTCTGTCTCCGGTTTTGAAACCCGGCTTTCCAACCAGCCGGTGAAGCCCTGTGGGCCAAGAGACTCTTGAGGGATCTGCAGGAGATCGATGAGGCTTCTTCCCTGGGTTTCCTCCTTGGTAAATCCAAACAATCGTTCCAGGGACTTGTTGTAACTCGTGATCAATCCTTCCTCATTAAGTAAAACGAGTCCATCAGAGGTTAATTCTCCCAGAACACGCAACAGGGCATCCAACTCCGATGAAGGAAGGGGAGCCTGAGCGGAATCCTTTTCTCCCGATGGGGGATTGTTCGATTCCATGGCCACTCACCTGTCTGGAATTCACATACTAGTAACGGTAGTAATCCGGTTTGTAGGGTCCCTCCACGGGAACTGACAAGTATTCAGCCTGTTGCTTGTTAAGGGTGGTCAACTTGGCGCCGATACGCTCCAAGTGAAGACGTGCCACCTGCTCATCCAATTTCTTGGGAAGGACATACACCTTCTTCTCATACTTCTCTGAATTCTGAAACAATTCGATCTGGGCCAGTACTTGGTTGGTGAAGGAGTTGGACATGACAAAACTCGGGTGCCCCGTGGCGCAACCCAAGTTGACCAGACGGCCCTCGGCGAGAATCGTGACATGTTTACCGTTGGGCCAAATCACCTGGTCGACCTGCGGCTTGATACTCACCCTCCTCAAGGTAGGATCCTTGAAGACCGAGTTCACATCCACTTCGATATCGAAGTGACCGATGTTACAAACAATGGCCTGATCGCGCATGGCCTCAAAGTGCTCACGGCGGATCACATCACGGCAGCCGGTAGCGGTTACAATAATATCGGCCTCGGAGATTACATCCTCCAGCCGCAAAACCCGGTACCCCTCCATGGCTGCCTGAAGCGCGCAAATTGGATCCACTTCGGTGACAACCACTCGAGCCCCGAACCTCTGAAGGGATTGGGCGCACCCTTTTCCCACATCTCCATATCCACAGACGACTGCAAGCTTTCCAGCGATCATGACATCCGTGCCGCGCTTGATTCCATCGATCAAAGATTCACGGCAGCCGTAGAGATTGTCGAACTTGCTTTTAGTTACCGAGTCATTGACATTGAAGGCCGGGCAGCCAAGAGTTCCCTCCCGTGCCATGTCGTAGAGACGGTGTACTCCGGTGGTGGTTTCCTCGGAGATTCCGCGGATGCCTGGCAAGAGTTCAGGCATTTTCTGGTGAACCACCAAAGTCAGATCACCCCCATCGTCGACGATCATGTTGAGTGGTTGACCATCCGGCCAGTAGACGGTTTGCTCGATACACCACCAGAATTCCTCCTCGGTCTCGCCTTTCCAAGCGAAGATTGGGATTCCCTTGGCTACCAGCGCGGCGGCGGCATGGTCTTGGGTCGAGAAGATATTACAGGAGGACCAGCGCACCGAGGCCCCTAAGTGAATCAGAGTCTCGATCAACACCGCGGTTTGAACCGTCATGTGTAGAGAGCCGCCGATCCGTGCCCCAGTGAGCGGCCTAGATGGGCCGTATTCCTTACGTAAAGCCATAAGTCCAGGCATCTCGGTTTCGGCTATCTCAATCTCTTTCCGTCCCCATTCCGCGAGTGAAATATCCGCAATCTTGTAGTCAGTGGGGGGTGTTTTAGTCAGTGTGGCCATTCTATAAATCCTTTTCACTTTTTTGCCTGGGTGGTGGAGAGCCGGGGAACCGGTCTCGGTTTCATCCTGGCGGAATCTTTGTTATCTTGCATCTCCGAGGATGCAACATGTCACTTTATCGAAATAGGCCATCTGAGGCAACGTCTTTCAGTGTTTTCCACCTGACTATCTGGACGCTCCTTTATACTCGATTGATGATTCTGTTGGTGGCGAGTTTTATTCTCCTACCTTCTCCAGCACCATGTGGTTTTTGGAATGGGATGCTTACGGTCCCTCAGTTGTCAGAGAGATATCCAGTAGACTCCGCCAAGGTCACATGGGACCGTTCGGATATGAATGTTCTCTGCGTTGTCCAGGTTATGGATGGCCTTGGACGGCGCCAGGTGGAGGAAATCAACCGCCTTAGGGGTAAGATAGAGGAGAAGGCCACCCTGGTTCTTGTCTCCATCGACCGGGATGAATCCAAAAAATGGCCTTTAGATTACATCAGGGCGACATGGGACCGGTTGAGTCTGTCGATTCCAATTTTCGACCTCCCACAAGCAGCCAGGAAAGATCTCTTCCGTGGTTTCGATCCCAGCCGGATAAAGATTCTGCCCCAGACCCTTTTTTTCAATAACCAGAGGACTCTTTTACGAATCGTTGAGGGTTTCCAGACCGCCGAAGCCCTGGAGTCAGTCCTGAATGAGGTGCGAACACCCATTCATAGTCCAGATCCTCATCCAATCCCAGAGGGTTCGATTCTCGTCAACGGGGGCTTCGAGGAGTGGCCTGCTGGGAACTTGCTCCCCACTGGCTGGGAGGTCCGCGAACGCAGCTCCGCCACCTTGGTCCATGTGGAGAATCCACCTGGAACTCCCACTGGTATTGCCGAAATCCGTAATGGAACCACGCCCAAGCGTCAAATACTCTTCCACCGTCTTCCCAATAGTCCCGCCCTCTTGGGCCAGAAAGTCCGTCTCTCGGCATCGGCCAGAAGCAACTGCATTGGCCGGCCTGTGGTGGCTCTGGCGATGCCAACCAATGAAGGGGGTATGTACCGTTTCACACCCGAGAGTCCCTTCATTACAAATGAGGGTAAGGAGATACCACTCCGGATATTGACCGCATGTGACTTCGAGGCCAACACTCAAGCATGGCAACATATGACACACGAAACGTTGATGCCGGAGAGAGGGAAACTATTTGTTGTCGTGCTCTATCTGGAGGATGCCGGCGCTCCGTTTGCGGCCGGCCAATTCGACAACATCTCACTTGAAGTCCTTGGCAAATGAGGCAGACCATAGTTGGTAGGTGGAAAGGAGGATTTGATCATGCTCACACAAGCTGTCGAGATCCTTTCCCGCCTGGTCACCTGCCCGAGTGTGAATCCACTCCGTGAGGTTCCCCGCCATCCCCCCTTTGGCGAGGCCGCTCTGGCCAATCTCCTGGCTGACATGTTGTCTCCCTGGGGAGCGGATATCTCTATTGAGGAAGTCTCACCAGGACGTCCCAACCTGATTGCGCGTTTCGCTGGGCCGGAGGGCAGTCCCGCCCTGATGCTCGAAGCTCATAGCGACACAGTCACCATAGAGGGCATGACCATCCCCCCCTTCGAGGGGTTCTTTGATGGACGCCGTCTGTGGGGACGGGGTTCCTGTGACACGAAGGGTTCGTTGACAGCCATGATGCTGGGGATTCATACCGTTTTAGAAGAGAAAGGATGTCTCCCCTGTACCGTCTACCTGGTTTCCACATGCGATGAAGAGCATGGTGCCTCAGGCGCGCACTGGTTCGTTTCTAACGGTCCCAAAGTGGATGCGGCCATTGTTGGTGAACCGACCGAACTCAAGATTGTCATTGCTCATAAGGGTGACCTGCGCTGGCGTGTCCGTTCACTGGGAGTAGCGGCACACAGCTCCAATCCCGAGGTGGGCATCAACGCGATTTACCTCATGGGATCGATCCTGTGGAGGATTCAGGAGAGGATTCTTCCCACGTTGCGTGCTGAAAAGCATCCGCTCCTGGGGTATCCCACATTAAGTGTGGGTACGATTCATGGAGGAACCGCTGTGAATATCATCCCGGCCTTGTGCGAGATCGAAATCGACCGCCGGGTAATCCCCGGGGAGACACGCGAGGAAATGACGCAAGCCCTCCATGAGGAACTCGAGGCCCTCAAGGCGGGACGGGAGAGTTTCCAGTATGAGATCGAGGAACGGGATTGGTATCCGCCCTTCGAGGAGGATCTTGATTCGCCCATAGTGAAGCTGATGACCACCGCCCGTGAGAAGGTGCTTGGAAAGGGTTCTTATGACACCGCTCCCTGGGCAGCGAATGCGGGAGTTTTCAAGCAGGGGGGAATCCCTTGCGTGTTATTCGGCCCTGGCTCCATCGCGCAGGCCCATACCAAGAATGAGTTTGTCGATATGCGTCAAGTGGTCAAGGCAGCGGAGGTTCTCGCGGAGGTGATCCGTGGGGCGGGGGTGGGACTAAGGAAGGTGGGGTCGGAAGGCGGCTGAGCGGGTCTAATCCCGCGTACCTTTTTGGGTCTGGTTTATCCCAACTCTGTTGCGCCCGAGCCTCCCCGGGATTCGCTTTGCCATTTCATCCTAAGTTTACGTTCATGGATTGCACAATCACGCAGGTAAAGGTTGATGAGAGTCTGATAAGGGATGCCGGTTTCCTCCGATTGCGACTTGAAATACGCCACGGTGTCCTTGTCGAGGCGCATGGTCACCGGTTGCTTGAGAAGTTTAACGTAAGGATTCTTGCGTCCTTTCATCTGTGAAAAGTCATAGTGATTCCTCATTGGCGCCTTCTCCAATACTCTTCCTCTTCAGATTTATCAGCTTTTCGAGCCGAAATGATGCGTATGACCAAATCGGCTTCGCGGTAACAGTGACAGACCACCAGAGTGCGTAGCCTGATACTCATTCCCAGGAGAATGAATCGGTCCTCGCTTTCGGAATGGTCGGGATCGAAGAATTGGATGGCGTTATCATCATAGAAAACTGTCCTTGCTTCCTCGAAACTAATGCCGTGTTTCCTGAGATTCTCTCTGTTCTTCCGCTCATCCCACTCAAAGCGTAAGCTACCCATATGTACAATGTACGTATACGGAGGTTGATAGTCAAGATTGGGTGGGTGAGATGCTCGCGGGCGGGACCTCTTCCTCGCAAGGGCCATGTGAATCTGGTAAAATCCATTGAAGACACGGAGGCAAAGTAAGTGAGAATTGAAACTGAGCGTGAGGAAGATGGCCGTTGGATTGCTGAAGTAGTCGACCTTCCAGGAGTCATGACCTACGGCATGACACGAGAGGAGGCCATCTCACGTGCGGAGGCGCTTGCGTTACGTGTGATCGCCGACCGGTTGGAGAATGGGGAGGAGATTCCTGAGCTGAATGGTCTATTCGCGGTGGCCGTATGAGTCAGTGGCCGTCGATGAAAGCGAGTGTTGTTCTGGCCGCCCTTTACCATATTGGCTGGACTCTCAAACGCAAGCAAGGTTCCTCCCATCGTGTCCTTGCACGTAAGGGATGGCCGGATTTTGTCTTTGCATTCCATGACCGGGAAGAAATCGGACCTCGTATGCTTGCGCGAATTGCTAAAAAGGACCGGCCTTACACCGCAAGATCTGTAAAGGGGGAAAAACCAGTTATTCGTTCTTCCCGCTCCTAGAGATAACTGTTGTGATAGTAAAGACTTGGTTTACTGGTAAAACTTTCCCCTGTTCGATCAGAGTAAGATATTATTCAGCGGGCTTCGACTTGATCGCGCCACTTTCGTAGGCATCAATCCTTCTCTCAAACTCGGCCGCCCAGAGGCGATCGACAGATTCTCTTTCCGGGAAGGAAAAAGCATCGAAGAGTTTTTCAATCAGTTCCGCCCTTTCCAATGGGGAGAGTTGGAGGGCATCATGAAGGATTTGTTCAGTCTGAGGTGACATGTCTTTGCTCCTACTCTATCGATAATAGACAGTTGCGAGGTCCTCACATCCCATGTCCTTACTCTACATTACCTTTTGGCCAAGGTCATCTTCTGTTGATGGTCAGTCATCAGGAACTACCTCACCATACTGGTGTAAACATCGGTATGAAACTCGTCCGCCTCCGTGATGAGTTGACGAACCTCATCCTTGGTCTCTCCCACCGCTACACAACCAGGGAGGTCCGGCATATACGCGCCGTAACTGCTCTCCCCTTTTTCAATCACAACCGCGTAATGCATGGATTCAATCCTCATTTTCCAGACCAGCCTGTCTTAAGATGTTTGGTTCTTCTCCTGTTCGAGTGGATTGTCGATCTTGACTGATGTCCGGAGACGATCCATGGCGATACTCCTTGTTTGTTGACTAGTCCCAAGAGGGGAACCCAGTAAGCGAGAAGATAGCCAGTGGCTCTTTCTTTCCGCCGGGAGTAGATTACACCAAAGTTCACTGTCCGAAATGATGGAAAGGAGAGGTTATGGACCTCCAGGGCCATGTGTGAAATGGTGTGATTGTACTTGATGAAGGGCCCAGTTTGGGTGAAGGTGTGGAAGTGGTCGTTGAACCAGTCGCTCAGGATTGCCCCCTTGCCCACGCGGACAGGTTTCGCATGATCATTGGTACTGCCCCTGATCTTCCCCTCGATATGGCGGCTGACCACAACAAATACCTTCAGGGAGTGCTTGAACCATGAGAATTATCCGCGTTTATGCTGACACTTCTGTTTATGGGAGTGTCTTCGATGAGGAGTTTAGCGAACCAAGCCAGACCTTTTTCCAAAATGTCCGTGATGGCCGGTTTCGTCTCGTGCTTTCCGATGTTGTGGCACGGGAAATTCATGGGGCGCCTGAGCAAGTACGTTCCCTCTTCACCGAAATGATGTTGTATTCTGACGTCGCGGAAAACCTCAACGAGGCGGTACTACTTCAACAATCCTATCTTCGACATGGGATCGTTGGCGCCGCATCTATGACCGATGCCTTACATGTTGCCGCGGCAACGGTCAGCGGTTGCCAGATCCTCCTGAGTTGGAATCTCAAGCATATTGTCCACTATCTGAAGATTCCGTTGTATAATAGAGCCTTTGGCTATCATGAGATCGCGATCCATACACCACTGGAGGTTTCATACGATGAAGACCAAGACTTTTGATTGCGTAGAAATGAAACACGAGGGAGCGCGGCGGATTTACGAGGAGCTCAAGGACAAGACGGTTGAAGAACAAATCGACTATTGGCGCCGTGGCACAGAAGACCTGAAGGCGTGGATTCTGGAAGAACGCAAGAAGAGGTCTGTCTCCTCTCCTTATTGAACAGCGGCTTCGTTTAGTGTTACCCCAAATAAGACCCTCTGCTCTTTCAGTTGCATGATCCCATGACCCTCTTCCCTGCCATCCCTCCCCAAATCTTCGACCGGATGCATCACCTTGAGGAGATTGACGCGCGTGACCGGGTTGATGGGACCACTCGCTTAAATCGTCTCCTGCAAATTTCCCCCGGAGACAGGTAAGCTCATCGCGTTCATGGCCACAATGGCGCCTCCTGGAAGATGGGTCGAAATCGGCACCAGCGCGGGATATTCGTCGTTGTGGCTGGCGCTGGTTTGCCGTGCCATGGAATGGGTGAGCTTGTCTGTGTCAGGACAAGGGATTAACTTTTGTGTGTTGATCGCATGGAGAAAGGTATTTCTACATGGGAAAGGAAC
>CAZORO010000275.1:0-7432 GCA_964581845.1 uncultured bacterium | reverse complement strand
TCCGGCATATCCACCAGCACTTGGAATTCATTCTTGTTGTCAAAGGGAAGCATCTTGAGCGGAACGGCGCGCAGGGCCGGCAAGAGGAATGAAGCCAGGAAGAGCAGGATAACCACCCCCACAAATCCCCATCCGAGGATGGGATAGCGGACCAAGGGACGGACAAAGAATGAGTAAATACGGTAAAGCGCGGTAGTCTTGACATCATACTCCTGTTCTCCATGCGGCGCGCCTTTGAGGAGCTTCAGGGAGAGGAAAGGGGTGACACAGAAAGCTACAATCATGCTCATCAGCATGGTCAAAGGGACATTGAGCGCCATGGGGCGCATATAAGGGCCCATCATGCCGGTGATGTAAAACATCGGTAGGAAACAGAAAATAACCGCGATGGTCGAGGCGACCAGAGCGGGACGTACCTCCTGGACCGCATTAAGGACGTTCTTGCGTGGACCGTATTTTCTGAGCGTGAAGTAACGGTCAATGTTCTCCACATCGGTGATCGGGTCATCGACCAGGATACCGAGCGCGAGGATCAGGGCAAACAGAGTAACCCGGTTGATCGAGTAGCCCGCGATCAGGTTGATTGCCAGCGTGGCCCCATAACAGACCGGAATGGCCAGCGCCACCACCAGAGCCGCACGCCAGCCCATGACCATACCGATAAAAATGATGACGGTGAGTACCGCCACCGCGAGGGCCTCGACTAACTCGTTGACCTTTTCGTTAGCGGTTTCCCCATAGTTGCGTGTGATGCGCACACCCACCTCGGTGGGGAAGAAAGACCGGCGAAGATCATTGAGTTTCTCCTCCACATCACGCGCCACCCAGACTGCATTGCTCCCCTTCTTCTTGGCCACCGAGATGCTGACCGCCGGATAGAGGTCAATGGAATGGAGTTTACCCGAGGCGGGTCCAAATCCAAGCCAGGAATAATTCTCCACCTCCGCCGGTCCGTCGATCACACTCGCCACATCCTTCAGATACACCGGGATGCCATCGACTACATTGACCACCAGGTTTTCCAATTCACCGGCGTTCCGGATAAAGTCACCCGCTTGGAGTGAAGTGACACGGTTCAGGCTCTCGAAAGAGCCACCCTCCAGGCGAAGATTGGAAGCTTGGAGCGCGAAACCGAGGTCAAGTGGAGAGGTCTTGTGGGCGGCCAGCGCCTCGGAATCCATCTCCACCCGGATCTTGCGCGGACGTCCCGAAACGAGGGTGATGGCGTTGGTGTTGGGAATGGCCTGGAGCTTGATCTCGACCTCCTCGGCAATCCTTCGGAGGTGGCTGTCATCGCAGCGTTCCGGATCTTTGCTGTAAAGCGTGGCCACCACAATGGGGACATCATCGATTTCGACCGGTTTGACCACCCAGGAAGCCACTGTGTTGGGGACCAGATCGGTATGCGAGTAGATCTTGTTGTAGACCTTCACCAAGCTGTCTTCACGATTTTCACCGACATAAAAGCGGACTGTCACTACCGCGCGGCCTTTCATGGACATGGAATAGACATATTCAACTCCATCGATTTGGTAGAGCAGTTTTTCCAGAGGGGTGGTGACTTGACGTTCCACCTGCTCCGCCGAGAGACCGGGGGCATTGACAAGCACGTCAGCGAGAGGAACGACGATCTGGGGTTCCTCCTCGCGGGGGGTCACCATGAGGCCTACTAAGCCAGCGGCAAGGGTGAGGATGATAATGAGGACTGGGAGAGGACCTGAAAGAAAGTGGTCCACAATGCGGGCGGAGAAGGGTAGAGAGCCATTCTTGTGGGAATTTGGCTCTTTCTTGATCTGGCCACCTATTGCGCTTCCAGTCATTGAGGGAACCGTCCTCCAGGCATGTCAATGGTTGCTCACGAACGGAGTAATCATGCCGTTCTACACCACCCACAAGGCATGAAAATGAGCCTTATGAGCCAGCGCCGGAATTCAACTCCGGTGCCGGGCCCTTCTGTGGGAGTTGGACTCCCACATGGTGATACTTTGCGGAGTGCAAGTCCGCCAGAAGGGTTCCGCCCAGCAGCGCAACTGCTGGGCGAGCTGATGTGGGTATCGAATAAGCCTATATTCATGATAGTAGCGAATTCATTCGCATTGCGACTCATACACACAAAAAGGATTGAGGGAGCGACACAAGGCGAATGAACTCGCTACTCCGTTCGTGCTCTCCCTGACTCCGTTCTTTCCACCAGATCGTTTCAGACCATGATCTTCCTATCCCGCATAACCACTTGTCCACCGACAATAGTACCCACTGGCCAGCCTTGGAGCTCCCAGCCGATGAAGGGGGAGTTTTTGCTCTTGGATTGGATCTCGGCCTCGGTATAGACCCGCCTCAGGTTCAGATCCACCAGGACGATGTCGGCATCGGCCCCGGGTTTGAGTGTTCCCTTATCGATTCCTAAAACCTTAGCGGGCTCGATGGTCATCTTCCGAACCGCTTCAGTCAGAGTGAGATGGCCCGGCATGACAAGTTGTTGATAGGTCAGAGGGAAGAGGGTTTCCAGTCCGATGATTCCAAAGGGGGCAAGCTCGAACTCCTGTTCTTTTTCGTGACGGGTATGAGGAGCATGATCAGTGGCGATCAGATCAATGGTTCCATCCTTAAGGCCCATGATCAAAGCAAGACGGTCTTTCTCGGTACGCAAGGGGGGATTCATCTTGGCATGGGTACGGTACCCGCGTACCGCTTCATCGGTGAGGGTGAAATGGTGGGGAGTCACCTCGGTGGTGACCTTGATCCCGCGTTGTTTGCCAAGATGGACCAGGCCGACTCCACGCGCCGTGCTGATATGCTGGATGTGGATTGAACCGCCAGTCTCATCAGCCAGAATCAGGTCGCGTGCAATCATGACCTCTTCGGCTGCAGGAGACATGCCCGGCAGGCCCAGGTAAGTGGACCAGTATCCCTCGTGCATGGACCCATGCGCGCATAGGTTGGTATCCTCTTCGTGTAGAAAGAGTGGCAGTCCAACCATCGCTGAATACTCAAGCACACGGCGCATCACCGCGCTGTCCATGATCGGCTTGCCATCATCCGAGAGAGCGATCGCACCGTTCTGCTTGAGATCGGCGTATTCGGTGAGTTCTTCCCCCTTCTGACCCACCGTCGCGGCGGCCACGGGGTAGACATTCACAATGGCCTGATCCTGTGCCAGGTATAGGGCGAACTTCAGGTCGGCTTGCTTCTCGACGATGGGATTAGTGTTTGCCATCGGCACGACCGAGGTGACTCCCCCCAATGCCGCGCTTCGCGACCCGGTGGCGTAGGTTTCCTTGTGTTCTTGTCCCGGTTCACGGAAATGGACATGCAGGTCGACTAGCCCCGGAAGAACATGCAATCCGGAGGCATCCCAGACTTCGGTGTTGCCCACATTCAGATTCTCACCAATGGCGGCGATCCGCCCTTCCTCGATTAGGACATCGCGCCTGCCCTCAATACCTTGCGAGGGATCGACTACGGTTCCTCCACGAAGTAGCAGACGGTTCATAGTGTTGAATCCCCCAGTATCTCCATCAACTGTCCATGAAGCCGCGGATTCGCGGCAACTCCACTCTTGCCGTAAATGGTTGGGACACCCTCCCAGTCAGTGAATCGTCCGCCTGCCTCCTCGATGCAGACCTTGATAGGAGCCGCATCCCACACATTCCACCCCCAGTCAAGCATGGCATCACATTTCCCCTGGGCTACCAGCATGTATCCGAAACCATCTCCCCATCCCGGCGCAAAACGGCAGGATTGTAAAATCTTAAGACATTTGCCCGGGTGGGCTTTCATGAGGCCGGCATAGCTTGAGCATAACACAGAGGCTTGGGACAATTCCCCAACTTCTGAAACATGGACAGGGATGCCATCCAAACGCGCTCCATTCCCACGGCTGGCGATGAGGGTTCTTTGCAGACCGGGGTTGTGAATCACCCCCACCAGGCTGTCCTTCTGGTGCTCAAGGGCCACCAATACTGTGTATTGCGGTACTCCCGCGAGGAAGGGCCGTGTGCCATCAATGGGATCCAGGATCCAACGGTACTCGGCTCCGGGACGGGTTTCCCCGAATTCCTCTCCTAGGATGCCATGACTGGGGAATTCCTTCTCGATCAGTTGGCGCAGACATTCCTCGGCCTTACGGTCCGCGATCGTGACCGGTGTACGATCGGCTTTGGTTTCGACATGGAGATCCCCACGATATGCTTCAAGAATGATTTTACTGGCTTCAAGGGTGATGAACTCGGCAAAATGCTCAAGAGCCATCAGGTCAGCGGGATTCATGGACAGGCTCCACTGGGGATTGGCACTTCGGGAACTATACCGGGGGGGAGGGGATGATCCAAGATGGATGAGAGACAGACCCGTTGCCATTTTCTTCATTCCACGGGATGCTTGTGGAATGAAGGCTTCTCCCATGGTGGAAGAGATGACGAGTTCTGATAGCTTACGCGAAGAGCCATTGACCCACCACCCCCGGCACGCGCTGGGGTTTCTGCTGGGGCAATGGCTGCGGCAGGGATATGATGAGCTTGGGACCGCTCTACTGCTGGGCTTCTACCTGCTAATCGTCTGTTCAGCGGCTTTCGCTCCAGCGATTGGGGTTCTTGTCTGGCTCCCATCGGAGCAGATTACCCTGTTTCAGTTTGGGTGGTTGCATCTTCCGTTAGTCTTGATGGGAGGGTGGCTTTCGATTACCGCTTGGCTTGCTCTTAACCGCCATTTTGAGCAGGTTCTGACTTTCCAATATCCCACCTGGAAAACCTTCTGGAGTTCATATCTTCGAAGCCTGATCCGTTCTTTGTGGACAACCCTCCTGCTTGGAGGTGGTTTTGGAGTCCTTGCGTTCGATGTGATGATGTTTCCCCGGATGCTTGCGGGAATCCCTTATGCAGGATTGGTTGCGGTTTCAACTTCCCTGTGGATTGCCCTCTTTTTGGCGATGATCCAGGTTCATCTCATCCCCTTCCTGGTTCACCAGGACCGTCCCTTCCTGACTGCCCTCAAACGTGCCGCCATGGTGGCGGTCTGGAAGCCAATCAGAACCTTGTTTATCCTTGGGATTGAAATGCTCTTCGCCTATACCTGTCACCAGATTCCACCACTTATCCTGATACTTCCTGGCCTTTACTCGATCCTTTCCCTGCTCTCGCTGCTGATTCTGTTGGATGAGTGGCGTGATCCCTATGAGAAAACCCCGGAGGCTATCCGCGCGGGCGCATGAGTTTCCTGACCCCCATCCTACTCACCCTGGCGGGCTTTGCCGCGATTCCTGTCCTGTTGCACCTGATCCGGCGCAAACGAGTCAGGATTTTGGATTTCCCAACCTTCCGCTTACTTAAAAAGGCGGCCATGGAGCAGCGCTTCCACCTTCGTCTTCAGGATCAGCTTCTCATGTTTCTGAGAATGCTCATCCTCCTGCTCCTGGCGATTGCCTTCGCGGGTCCCTCGATCAAACGGACCTTCTCGGCGGGTACCCGTTACCTGGGACTGTCCAACATCCTTGTGGTGGATGACTCCCTCTCGATGTCGGTAGTCCAGAATGGGATGAGCCTCTATGAATCCGCCCTTTCAACCGCCAAGTCCCTGTTGGAAAGCAAAAGTGGAACCTGGAAGGTGGTCTTCGCCTCGGAGGTCATGAGCGCCTCCGATCCACTCAAAAGTCCAATCACGGATGTTGAGTCTCTTGAAGAGGTGACTGTTGGAAAAGGTCCCTTGTCTTTCCGTGGACCTATGTCAGCGGTTGTGGCCAAGCTTCGCTCCACCCGGAAACCCGATGAACCCATCTGGCTGATTACTGACCGGACTGGCTCGAACTGGAAAGATTGGAGTTTCTCCAGAGGGGAAGAATCAGGCACTACTCAAGTGGAGGTCCTTCAGGTGGGGGAGGAGGTGAAACTCGCCAACGCGGCGGTCTGGAACATGTCGTTGGTGAACGAACCTCTTTTCGAGGATGAACCAGCTTTACTTTCCGTGGCCTATGAAATCTTTGGCGCCACCGGACCGCGTCCACTGGGAGTTCAGGTCGGTTGGCGTGGAAAGAACACGGAGAAGAGCGGAATCCTTCCACCCGTCCCTATACCCGAATCAAGTACCGGGCAGGGAACTATTGAGTCTCTCATTGAGGCAGCGGGGCAGGTGGCATCGGTCTCGGCTCAATTACGGTATGCCGAGGGTGTAGCCGATCCCCTTCCGGCTGACGACCTGCTTGAGATACAGCCCAGGGTATTGAGTCAGATACGGATTCAACTCGTGACGGCCAATACCGAGTGGAGGAACCTTTTGCAAGCAAGCTTGGTGGGGTTTGATCTTGAAATGGCCGATCCACTTCAGCCTCCTCCACCTACCACCACCACTGTTTCCGCCCATATTCTCTTGCTTGGTGCGGAGCCGCCCATGCCCGAATGGGGAGCTATATTGCGAGCGAGAATCCAGTCTGGGGCGGGATTGGTGGTGTTCTATGATCAGCCGGCTGATGGATTGCGGAACCAAGTCTGGCAGGAATGGTGGCGCTCCTGGGAGTTTTCTGGCTTGGTAGACTCCGCTCCGAAGGAGAGCATGAGTTGTTTGGCCGGGGCTGATCCGTGGTTCGTACGGTCTCTGGACAGAACTGCTTGGGACCCAAAATGGATGGAACCGGGTTTCAGTTTCTACTTTTTAGATGATTGGACAGTGGAGATGGCCGCTCAAACACCCTCCAAATCTGAGTTTCCTCTTCTCCAGACTCATCAAGTGGGTCAGGGAGTTGTGGTGGTGTGGACAGTTCCTCTTTCATTGAAGAATACCCCTTTGATATTGACGACTGGTTGGGTTCCCTTGCTTTCGAACATTGTAAAAAGGTCGCTCATCAATCCCAATGAGTTTGGCTCGCTGGGGGGACATCCTGAGCGGGCTTCTGAGTCTGATCTTCATCCTCTCTCTTCCGAGGAGAGAATCCAACTGGAACAACAGGGTTGTTTGTTCTCTGATGCGGCGGAGACATCGAGGGAGATTGAAACTCTTCCGCGAACCCAGCAAGATTGGACACCGGTGGTTCTCATGCTATGTCTTGGATTGGCGCTATTCGAAATCGGACTGAGCAATTACCTCTGAGTCTCAGGTGGGAACATGGGTCAGGGAACCACTCCAGCATCCTGGCCGTGGATTCCGTCCGGCTTGCTGTTCCTTCTCTCTTGGTGATCCCATTGCTTTTTCTATTGGGTTGTACCGCAGCTCTCAAAATCCAACCAACCCTTCCACCACCTTCCATGAGTGCGGGAAGTCCAGCGCGGATTGGGGTATATGTGACCAGTACACCCATGGACAAGATTCCTGCTGGAAGCGGGATCTGGCCTCGAACCACTTATCAATTCTCCGCTGATGAGACGATTCAGGAGGGATTGATGCAACTCACGCAACGTCATTTCCGAAATGCTGGGATTGCGGAAAACGCCGGGGATAAGCGCTG
>CAZORO010000274.1:0-7438 GCA_964581845.1 uncultured bacterium | reverse complement strand
AAGGATTGTTGAACCAGAGGGGGTTAATCAACAGAGTATCAGAGAGTTTTTGCGTGCCTCTTCGGGGCTCTTGCGTTTACACATCGGGGACGAAGAGTTCCCCATTATTTTTTTTGGCTCCGCGGGTAGGATTCGAACCTACGACCTAGTGGTTAACAGCCACCCGCTCTACCGGTTGAGCTACCGCGGAACTGGAAAGAACCGGTTTCGAGACAAACGAACCCTTTTGGGGTCGTCACACGCCTCCCATTACTTGTACCATAGCCCATCTCACTGAACAAGAGGGCGCTAATGAATACCCCCAACTTCCCCTTCCGCGACACCCGTCTCCCCCTGAAGGCCCGTATCGAGGACTTGCTCTCCCGCATGACTATCGAAGAGAAAGTCTCCCGGATGGTCCATGACTCCCCCGCCATCGAACGCTTGGGAGTTCCCTCCTACAACTGGTGGAATGAATGCCTCCATGGTGTCGCACGCGCGGGGATCGCCACGGTCTTCCCGCAGGCAATGGGCCTGGCCGCCACCTTCAACACCGGCCTGGTGGAGTGTGTGGCCACTGCCATCTCCGATGAGGCCCGTGCCAAGCACCATGCCCATTCCGCCAAGGGAGACCGCAATATTTACACCGGCCTGACCTTCTTCACCCCCAACATCAACATCTTCCGCGATCCACGCTGGGGGCGCGGGCAGGAGACCTATGGGGAATGCCCCTATCTGACAGGCCAGATGGGAACCGCCTTTGTGCGTGGACTACAAGGCAAGGATCCCCATTACCTGAAGGCCGCCGGCGCCGCCAAGCATTATGCGGTCCACAGCGGCCCGGAGGGGCTACGGCATGGTTTCAACGCCACGGTCAGCCAGAAGGATCTCCACGAGACCTACCTCCCCGCTTTCCGTGAGCTGGTCACCGAGGCGAAGGTCGAATCGGTCATGCCGGCCTATAACCGTACCAACGGCGAGGTGTGCTGCGCAAGCCAGACCCTCCTTGGCAAGATTCTCCGTGGTGCTTGGGGATTCGAGGGATATGTGGTTTCAGACTGCTGGGCGGTACAGGATATCAACGAAGGCCACAATCTCACTTCCACCATCGAGGAATCCTCAGCCCTCGCGGTCAATCACGGCTGCGACCTGAACTGTGGATGCGCCTTTCTTCATCTCACCCGTTCAGTTGAACTTGGCCTGATCACTGAAGAGACCATCGATCAGGCAGTCCGACGTTTGTTGCGGACTCAGTTCCGCCTGGGCATGTTCGATCCCCCGGAGCAGGTGCCCTTCGCTGCAATCCCCTATGAAGTGGTGGATTGCCAGGAACACCGCGATCTCTCACTCGAAGCGGCACGGCAGGCGATCGTGTTGCTCAAGAACGAAGGGAATCTTCTGCCCCTTAGTTCTAATCTGAAGACCATCGCGGTGATCGGACCCAATGCCGATGACCGTCTGGTGCTGCTCGGAAATTACAATGGCACCCCCTCGAAGTCAGTGACCCCCCTCCAGGGGATCCGTGAGAGAGTCTCTCCCGTCACACGTGTTTATTATGCTCCCGGAAGCGAACTGGTGGGCGATGGGGAGAACATTCTCCCCGATCAACCCACTCCGGTCCGTGCACGGACCGAGGCGTTGCTCATGGCAGAGCGATCAGATGCGGTAGTACTCTGCCTGGGGCTCTCGAATGCGATGGAGGGAGAGCAGGGGTCGGCTTCTCACGCGGAGTTGGATGGAGACCGCGCCAGCTTAAGCCTCCCACCGGTTCAGCAATGGCTCATGGAGGAAGTCTGTGCGCTGGGGAAGCCGGTGGTGTTGGTGGTGATCACCGGCAGCGCGGTCGATCTCTCCTGGGCCAGGGAACATATTCCGGCCATTATGGTCCAGTTCTACCCTGGCCAGGAGGGTGGAACCGCCTTAGCGGATGTCCTTTTTGGGGATACCAATCCCGCTGGGCGGCTTCCGGTCACTTTCTACCAATCGGCCGATCAGCTCCCGCCCTTCGAGGATTACGCGATGCAGGGAAGGACCTACCGCTATTTCCGGGGAGAGCCGGTTTTTCCCTTCGGTTTTGGACTCTCCTATACACACTTTGCATACAACAATCTCAAAGCCACTCCAACCATCGTTACAGGCACCCCCATCGAAGTTAGTGTGGAGGTAAAGAACACGGGAGAGAGAGCGGGAGATGAGGTGTCCCAGCTTTATCTCACCCATGAGACTCCTTCGGTGAAGACTCCGATCCGTCAGCTAGTGGGAATCACGCGGATTCACCTGGAGCCGGGTGAAAAAAGGGTGGTTGCCTTCACTCTGAAGCCACGTCAGTTAGCGCTCGTGGATGAGAATGGCGGGTTTTTCCAAGAAGCAGGAAGAATCCGTTTGGAAACGGGGGGTTCCCAGCCGGATGGATTGAGCCAGACCTTGGGGGCTGCTCCTGTTGTTAGCACGGTGGCCGAAATCACTGGCGGACGAATTTGCATGGAACCTTAAGAACATAGAGCTCTGCTTAGCAGCCGGTTGATAAAGGTTATCAACGGCTGATAGGCATCTCCCGGTTTGGATGGTAATCTTGAGCATAGTGGTTCCATAAATCCCTGAGGAGGAGCTTTCATGCAAACCGATCCGGATCATGATTCCAACCTCGACCTGGAGGAGGACACAATAGCCACGCCGATTGATCTCGGACGGATCGAGCGGGCGGTCAAGGAGATCTTTCTCGCCATCGGAGAGGATCCCGAACGTGAGGGCATTCGGAAAACACCCCAAAGAGTCGCGCGCATGTATGCCGAGGTGTTCGCGGGTCTTTACCAAGATCCCGATGAGGTCTTTCAGACTTCCTTCGCGGAGAAATACAACGAGATGGTGCTCCTCAAGGATATCCCCATGCACTCGATGTGCGAGCACCATTTATTGCCCTTCACCGGTCTGGCCCATGTGGCCTACATCCCAGATGGCCGTGTGGCGGGGCTCTCCAAACTCGCGCGTGTGGTAGACCACTTTGCACGCCGCCCACAGGTGCAGGAACGGCTCACCGAGCAGATCGCGGACTTCATTCAGTCACGCTTGGAGACCAAAGGAGTGGCCGTGGTCATCGAGGCCACCCACTCCTGCATGACCATTCGTGGAGTCAAGAAACCCGGTTCCCGGATGGTGACCTCGGCCATGCGCGGTTTCTTCCTGACCGACCCGAGATCACGCCATGAGGTGCTCTCGTTGATTTACGGGTCCGCTAGTCAGTTCATGTGATCCCACTGCATGAAATAGCGAATGTTCCGCCTGTTGTGTTTGCCCGATGCGATGAAAATCGCAACTCCGAAATGGAGTCATGATTCCATTCCGATCAAGGAGGATAGGGTATGATACGCGCCACTGTTTTCTTTACCCGATCCTGTCGTTCCCTCTTGTTCGTTTTGATTGTCCTCACAACTATCACAGCAAGCATTCTCCGTGCCTTGGGGGGGGAAGAAGGAGGTTCATCACCTTCATTCCGCCTGGAAACCCTGGTTGATTTTCCAGACGATGGTTTGGGCAGTCCGGTGGTGATCACGCCCGCGCATATCGGCGCAATGATGGTCACGCTGCGCAAACTCGGAGTCTCCCGCGTGAGTTGGGCCTATTATGGCGATGGCCATGGAGGATATTTATTACCTTCGGGTTTGGATAGCAAATGGCGGAACTATGCCGATACCCTTAACGCCTTGGGCAATCCGCTGAGCGCCGCGGTGGAGGCTGCTCACCGGAATGGACTTGAGATTTACGCCTACTACAAACCATATGAAACCGGCCCGGCGGTCTACTTCCCAAGTGGTTCACCTGAAGCACGCGCGTATGGACGCATCCTTCAGTGTGGCGGATGGCTCACCTGGCTGGACCCCTTTTTGATCGAACACCCCGACCTTCGTATCCGTCACAAACCGGATGATTCGATCAAGAACCTGGATGAGGTAGCCATCTGCGCCATCAAACTTACCAAAAAAGACTCTTCGCCCACACGAGTCAATCGGGAACATCTCCAGATCTGGTCCAGCAAGCTCAACTACCGCTACCAACGGCTTGATATCCCCCTCTCAGTCCTCGAGGCGGTGGAGCCCTCCGCCAAGGATGTGCGCGGCTTACACGGAGACTTGGTCACAAAGAAGGGAGATCCGGTGCGAACCTTAACACTATCGGGGTTCCGCCTAAGTGATCCCTATATTCTTGTTACAACGGATTTTGTGGATGGCGCGCCTGATTTTGAGAACACAGGGACGGAATTATTCGTTGCTCTGGATATGCAAGGCAAGGAGATTCCGGGAGTCTTTGCCACTGGCAACGGAATTTGGGCCGCCGACCGCGTGGACTTTCTTAACTGGGGCTTGATCTTCGATGTGGGTTTCGGGCGTAATCTTGTCCAATTGGATGCACCCTACACCTCCGGCCGGCAAGGCTTGATCGCGTTTAAGCGCGGACGCAACAAGTACCTCCCCGGCGCGCTCTGCGAGACCGAACCCCAGGTGCGCGAGTATTGGTTAGCGTGCCTTAAGGAGATGCTGGATGCTGGCGTGGATGGCATCGATTTCCGCGTTGAAAACCACGGGACTCACACGGACTTTTATGATGAGTATGGGTTCAACGATGCGGTGCTTGAGGAATGTGCTCATCGGGGGAAAAGTGATCTTGAGACTATTGCCCAGGTCAGAGGAGAGGCCTATACGAGCTTCCTGCGTGATGCCAAGGGCATGATAGCCTCTCGCGGGAAGCGGATGCGTATCAACCTCAACATAGACTGGTTCCGCCCCAATCCCCCAGCATCACGACAGCTGGCTTACCCCGCCAATATACACTTCGATTGGAAAACATGGGTGCGTGAAGGTCTTCTGGATGAGGGCATCCTGCGTATCTTCGCCTTGCCCTTCAACACGATATTTGACGATGCTGTGGTTGCCGGCATGATCGCCAGCTGCCAGGAAAAAAAGATTCCCCTGACTGTCAACCGTTACATCAATCCAGCGTATCCGGAGGAGTTCGCGCGAGTCCGGAAAGACGGGCGCTTCAGCGGCTTCATCCTATATGAAACGGCTGAATTCCTGCGCTTCCAGAACCCAGCCGAGTGCACATTCCAGAATGAAGCCGTGGCGAGGGTGTGCGCGATGATGAATGAGGGTAAGCCTTAAGCTCAATGGTATGAAACAAGAGATTGGAGTGGCGAATTCATTCGCCGTGTGTGAACAAAAAAGTGAATGAATTCGCTACTCCATTAGGTGGGGAACTCTGGAGGGGTTCGCTCCACCTTTTTACGGGTATTGGTCGCTCTGTCCTCGACAATGCGTCCATCAAGGATCTTGATGACCCGGTTGGTGTGTTCGGCGATACGGGTATCATGGGTCACTACCACGATGGTGTTGCCCTGCTCGTGAAGTGTTTCCAGAATACGGAGGATTTCCTCTCCAGACTTGCTGTCGAGGTTACCGGTGGGTTCATCCGCCAGGATGAGCGAAGGGTTGTTCACTAGAGCCCGTGCAATAGCCACGCGCTGTTTTTGACCGCCGGAGAGCTGATTGGAACGGTGCCCCATCCGATCGGCGAGGCCAACACGCTCCAATGCTTCCATAGCCCGCCGGCGCCTTTCACGGCGCCCCAAGCCCGCATAGATCAACGGGAGCTCCACATTCTTGAGGGCGGTCGCTCTTGCCAACAGGTGATACGCCTGGAAGACAAAACCGATCTTGCGGTTTCTCACCTCCGCCAGGCGTTGATCTGAATGCCGTGAGACATCCATGCCATCCAGCAAGTACTTCCCTGTCGTAGGGCGCGAGAGACAACCGAGGATATCCATCAAGGTCGATTTCCCCGAACCGGATGGACCAATGATGGCGGCGAATTCACCCTCCTCAACACAGACAGAGACACCCCGTAAGGCCTGAACCTCCTCGGTTGCCATAGGGAAAACCTTGGTGATTTCGATGGTCTCAATGACATGTCCCATGATGAAATCCTAGCTCCCAACCAGCAACCGGATCTTCGCCATCAAACTGAAGCGCAGGTTTATCCAATAGTGCCGGCGGTTATGCGGAGCGAAGGTCTTCAGGGTGTTGTGGAGTTCGATGCGGGATTCCTCCACACGTCCTAAGTTCTTGAGAAGCAGGGCTAGACGATACACAGGTTCGCACATCGAGCTATTCCTGCGGATGGTGCCCCGGTACCACTCGATCGCTTTTTCACTCTCTCCAAGGAGCTCATAGCAGCGTGCGATCAACAAATGAGTCTCTCCATACCCCTCTTCTGGACGGATCTCCAGCGCTTTCTCAAGTTGTTCCACCGCCTGCCGGTGCTTTTTCTGACGAAAAAGTACTCTCCCCAGAAGCGAACGGCAGGAAGCATGGTCGGGGTTTGACTCAATCGCTGCCAGAAGCTCCGCTTCCGCCTTCGCCCACCGGTGAGAACGGGCATAGATCTCCCCTAGCATAAGGCGTGCTTCGAATCCATGGGGGTTCAGTTTACCCGCCGAGATCCTTTGATAGTAGTAACGGCGTTGGCGTGAGGTTTGAATCAGATGAAAAATTGGCGCGCTGAAGTAGAGCGCGAGGATCAGGATTGCCCCGCTGGTGATCAGTTCGGCCAACCATGAATACACGGCATTCATCGGGGCAGTGGGTGCTCCAAAATCAGGTACTCCCTCACCAGCTCTCCACCTATCAGGTGTTCCTGGATGATCCTTTCAAGAACAGGAGAATTGCTGGGATAGTACCACGCTCTCCCGGGGTAGACCACGGCGCTCGGTCCCATCTCTCAGATCCGTAAACAGTTGGCCTTAATCCGGTTGATGCCTCCCTGCTGGGAGAACCCAAGCTCGCGTAGCCATACTTTCAGCTACTCCAAAGCTACCAGGGAATGTTCCTTGTCTCAGCACTTGGATTGGGTCACAGCAGAGAACGATATGGGTCCGGGAGACCGGGATGCCTACTGACATGGAGAAACGGAGAAAGTACAGGGGGCTGAGGAGATCAGGGGAAGTGGACATGGAGTAACACCCTCCATAAGGCGAAACTCAGTAATAAAGAGAGGTTAGGCTTTTTATCCCGACATTTACATCATAAGTTCAAATTCGCCATGTCAAAATCGCCAATCCATCGGACATGGGTGACATGCTCCATCAACTTATTGACTAAGCGAAGATCGCCGGTAATCAAATCCGCACCCAAGGAATTCGCCAAGACTGCATAGGATGCATCATAAACCGAACAGCTAGCCTTGGCGGATAAATCCAACGAGCTGAGGGTATATGGTGAAAAACTAAAGAGTCTAATCTCAATCTTCTGGTGCCGGCGAAGAACTGACCGAGCCTCTTCCATGGAAAGACGGCGCTTGAGAACCGCGGATCTCAAGGCATTCACTACCTCATACTCGATAAGGGAGGGTGCTGCTAAGTCCACCAGATTCCTTTCAAATGCCTCCAAGAGGGCATAAGCCTGTTCGG
>CAZORO010000273.1:0-7442 GCA_964581845.1 uncultured bacterium | reverse complement strand
GAAGGGGGTGGGGGGGATGAGGTCTGAAACGCTGCACAACCAATTCAACAAAACACTAGGCGTTAAGCCTTCCCCAGCAGCACGTTCACCTGCTCCATCACCTTGAAGGCATCGGCGACATAGAGCACATCGGCCTTACCATGCGCCCAGCCGCAATTGGCATCCAGGTTGACCGCGCGGCGTTCATTGATGAATCGCCAACCAACAACATGCGGCTCCTCACCATGGCAGCAGGTGGCCAGTCCCTTGGGGTGCCTGGGTGTCGCGCCAGTCTGTCCCACTTGGTTGAGATGCGAGAGAAACGAAAGCACTGCCTGCCCCTCGCCGCTCAGGTCCACCAACGATTTACTGCTTCCCAGGGAAGCTTTGGATTTCCCAAGGAATTCCAGAATCAGCTTTTCCGCATCGCCGGTATGGATTTGTCCGTCCGGCTGCTTTTTAGTCCACCCCGCCCCGGCTACAAAGATCAATTCCGCCTCCGGACGAATTGTCTGCTCATCCGCGGGAGGCGCTTTTACTCCCATGACTTCAGTCTTCTTGTTCGCTTCGGTCAGCGTCACGGAAACTGGCTCCAGTGTGGCCGAAGCGCCATCCCCTTTCCAGGCCTCAAAAACACCTGGATCGATAGTCATGAACCAAGGGCGTTCCGAACGCTTGATTTTGGCGGCCATGCGTTGACGGTAATACCAGCGTTCGGCCAGGATTGCTCCGCCCTCCGTGGAAAGACCGGTCACATGGGTGTCGATCTTGCCCCCCAGCCGGTAAGAGATTCCCGAAAGGACACGGCTCCAGCGGGAGGTTGCCGCCCCTAGAACAAGGGTTGGCTCCGCTTCTTTGCAAAGAGCCTCGATAGCAGCGCTGTCCGTGGAGTAGCGTGACTGCATAAACTCCGAGCCGGAAACTACGAGGATCTTCTCCGCACCACACCCTCCCAGGGCTTGATTGGCCACCTGGAGCGAATTTCCCACCAATCCGATCACCAAAGACCCCGAACCCAATCCCGCCAGAAGCTGCTTTGCGGCATAAACTGATTCAAGGCCAGATTTTTGGATGAGATTGTTCTCATCGGTATGTATCAGGACAAGAATTTTTTCCATGATCATTGTCACTCCTTGGTTACCCACTCCACGATTTCCTTGGCAATCTCCTCGACACTGGTGTCTTTCACAATGCGAGTCTCGCGCCGTTGCTTGGGCAGCTCCACACTCGAGAAGGTGTCCGCTGGAATCTTGACTTGGGAGGGTGCTGCTTTCTGGAGAGCGGGCATGATGCCCCGCATATTCAGCATTCCCACCTGCGGATTATTCGGCGGCTCGGGCAGATTTCCCGTCGCCCACCCAAGAACCGCCGGAACTCCCGCGCATTTCGAAACCTGATGCTTTCCACCCTCGATGCGCTCCAAGACCTCGAAAGATCCATCGCCGCTGATCGTGATCTGGTCGACTCCCTGAAACTGGTCATAGATCCCCAGCTTCTCCCCCACCATTTGCAGGGTGGAGCCCGCTCCACGCGTGGCACTCTCCCAACCTCCGAAAAGCAGCAGCTTGGCACGGTCCAAGCCAGGGATCTTCTCAATGGCGCCAGCGAGAGCTTCGGCCACAGTGGTTGCTTCAGTAAATCCCCCCGCCGGACCATCAATGGCTACCAACTCAAATGGAACCTTCTGCGCCACTGTCATCATGACCTGCTGCAATTTCGCTTTTGGCCCTAGACTGACCAGCCACACCTTGCTGCCGGGATTCTGTTTAGCGAGATTTGCTGCCTCATAAAGCGCATGACTCGCCCAGGGATCCAGCACCGAGGGAAGCATCAACTCATTTTTAAGCCCCGGCCCATTCACGCTGGTTACCGGTTCGAGAGTTTGGAGCGGATCGGGCACGATGCCTCCGCAGACAAGGATGTGAAAAACATTACTCATACAGTTTTCTCCTTCACTACTTCATCCCCCCAGCCCCCTTCTCCCACAAAGAGAAAGGGGAGCGGTTCCCCCTCGCCCTGCGGGAAAGTGGGGCTGGGGGGGAAGGTCGTTCAATTCTCCGCTGAGTGCAGCCCGCCCGCGCCGGCACGGAAATCGATGTTCGTGTGATCGGGATCACCCGGCCTATTCCTCGCGCAGTTCCACAGGCAGGCCCCACAATGTACGCATTTCTCCCGGTCAAAGGCCGGGACACCTCCCTCCCCCAAGGTAATCGCCTGCCCCGAACACATCTCGATGCAGATTTTTGTTCCGCAACTCTCGCACAAGTTCGGATACAGGAATACCACATGGTCCGCATATCCCGGCGGGGCCTGAACCTTCCCCCCTAACAGCAAGGCATCCTGGTGTGAAACCAGCAGATTTCCATCCAACGGAATTTCTGGCCACCCCACGCGGTTCATCAGCGTATCATGTAATCCGGTCTGTGCCCGTTGGCATTCCTCACGGATGGCTTGGATCTCCTCGCGTGAGATTCTCCCGCGGTAATAATCCTCCAAGGAGGGAATCCGTTCTTGGGGACGGAGAGGATTGCCAGGAACAGTGATTTTCCCCTTGGTAAGACCTGCAAGCGCCATGCCCACCATCCCCCGGATAAAGCCCTTCTGAAACCCATCGCGAGACTTGGCGGCGATGTTACCTTCCTCCTCCACCCAACTCTCACGGCGCAGCTTCACATAGCGCTTCTCAAGGTTCTCCCGGGTTGGTTCCTCTCCCGCTTTCAAAAGGTCCAACACTGCCTCGGCAAGTTGACTTCCCGTCGTCCATGCCTCATCGACTCCCGATCCCGTCAGGATGTTGGTACTCCCGGAACCTTCGCCGATTCTTGCATATCCATCACCCACCAGCTTCGGCTCTCCACGCTTGCCGGATTCCTGGAGCGACTTAGCTCCCCAGGAACGCAGTGTGCCGCCCTTCAAGTACCGCCACAGATAAGGGTGCATCATCCAATGCTGAAGGTAGCGGTATGTACTACGCACCGGATTGTCGAACCAAGAGGGGACAAAGATCCCCAATGAAGCCACATTACCAGGGAGGACATAAAGGAATCCGAAGATCTCCGGCTCCGGGAAACCAAAGGTGTGGAGAACCATTCCCTCTTCCAGTCCGCACCCCTCAGGCAGATCCACCACCATCTTCATCCCCACCGCCCACTCGCGCGTGTGATGACCCTCTGGCATCCCAAAGGTTTCATCGAGCTTGCGTCCCACCGCACCTACAGGGCCATCGCCCACTACAGTCAGCGCCGCATGAATATCCATTCCCGGCATGTAGCCCGGTTCAGGATCTCCATTCTTGGCAACGCCCTGGTCGGCCAGGCGTACTCCTTTGACTGCTCCCCGTTCGATCAAGGGTTCCGCTACCGGAGTTCCCGGCCAGATCTGTACGGCTCCCGAAGCCATCACCCGTGAGGAGACCCACTGGTTGAACTGTCCGATGGAGAGTAGTAGCCCGTCATGTTTGCGTAAAAACGGCGGGATGTAGGGCAACTCGAAGGCATGGAGACCTGTGGGGCAAAGCAGGGGTAACCGTGAAAGGATGCCATCCACTAGGCGTAAAGTCCTTGATCTCCGGCTCGCCCCAATGGGATCGAGGAGGTAAATCACTTTCTCCTGCTTGACCTCGCATGTGAGTGGAATCTGAGAGAGATCCAGATCCGGAAAGGTCTTGCGAATCCCGCGCGCCCGGGTGACCATCCCTGAAACTCCCACGCTGGTGTCATCCGCGCGTTCATAGCAGATGATCTGTAGCGGCACCCCAGGCATGACCTTGCTCTCCACGGTGGGATTGCCATCTTGATCCAACAACTTCGCGCTCAGGGTGGTCAGGAATCCTCCCATGGCTGGGCCGAAACCAGCGCAAACGATATCCACATCCATGCTCTGGCGCTGGATGGAGTCAGGTGATAGAGCGGCTGTCATTCGCTATGGTTTCCTATTGGGGATAATCCAATGCCTCGGGAATCGAAACCTGTGTCAGAGCATAGGCTGCACGATCCTTGGCCAGACGCGCACCAGTGAGACAGCAATCCAGTCTTGAACGCAGATGGACAAAGGTTTCATGGATCCCGATCCTCGCGCAGGGGCCGGCTTTGACCGCATGAGCTCCATCTCCAGTCACCAAATCCACCGGGATACCGATGATGCCAGGCATGATGCCCTCCAGCTGCTCCACCTCGGCTGGCTGGTAACAGCCCTTGTAGTTCTCGTCATCCCAGGACGGATGCCGCTGGTAACCGAAAACCAGCTCGGCGCACACACGCCCTGTCTCACCCGCGGCGCGCGCGGTGTGAACATGACAAAGGTCTTTGTAGAAACTCACGATCCCGGGCAGGGACTCGGCCAGCGTGGCATTCTCCACGCCTTTCTTCTCCAGTTCCATGACATCCAAGATCAGGCAACGGGTCGCGAGCAGCTCGCACAAAACATCCGCCAGGGGGAAGGACACTCCCTGACGGGTTCCATGGTATAGGACCTGTCCATCGGCATCCTTGGCCTCTTGCAGATGATCCAAGGTCCACAACCACAACTCCATGGCGGTGGCCAATGCGCAGGCTCCTGTGCCCGGATTCTCCGATGCGATACTGCGCATCTCCTGGATCCAGACCTTGAACCAGGCCAGAAAGATCTTGTCGGTCATGGTGATGGTCAGCTGACGCCGTTGGACCGCTTCAGGGCCCTCATAAGTCGCTTCCAACTGCGCATCCATCCATTTATGGCACAAGAATCCGGGACAATCCTCGGTAATGCCGTAACCGCCCATCAGGCTCAACGCCTCGCGCATCATGGTCGCGCCCTTACCAGTATTCCATAGCTTACAGGCGGGGCAGAACACATTCCCTTGAGCGTTTAGGACCAGAAACTGGACCAGCTCATCCCGCTCAAGCTCCGCATAGCGCTTTGCATCACGTTGGGATTGCGGTTGAGCGGAAAGTGCGATGTATTCCAGGGCATCTTTCTCGATCTTTCGGAAGGCCTTGAGTTGTCCACGTGCTCCTTTGATTCCCTGCTCCTGGAAGATGGCTTCCTTGCGGGTATCGAGTGGATCGATCCGGTCGAAGAGACGTGCCGCCTCGAATCCCAGCGAGGCGCTTGCCTCTCCCACCGCCCAGATATCCACCAACCGGTGCAGAGAATCTTCCTTCTGTTGGAGACCCATTTCATAACGGATCGAACCTGGTTCGATACCCTGCCCTCCACGGAAGCGTCCGCGCTGGTAACGGATCACCGGCTCTACCGCGGATAGGAGTTTGGCGGCGGTCATCAGGCCCACAGCAACCCGCGTCCGGCGGAAAACCGCCTCGATAATCTCGCCGTGGGTATATCTTGGAACGATCTTCCCGTCCTCAATCGTATAACCGCCGATGATCCTGTTGGCGGGAACACGCAGGCTCATCACCGGATCGCGGGTCGAGGAGAGCTGATGCACCATTTTCTTGGTGGGAGCACCACGGTCAAAAGTACCCGGATCGGTTTCCTCGACAATGACCATGCAGGAGCTCTTGATGCGCGGATCCGCGCTTTCGAGCGCGACCGTCGCGAAGTTAGCGAAGTCCATGTTGGTGATGAAACGTCCACGCTTCTCCACCAGAAGGATAGGTTCCTTCCCCTCCTCCCATTCCGCCACGCTGACCCTTCCACTCAGGATCGCTGCATCCGCTCCGACATAGGGGATAGGTTCGGTGAGGATGAAAGCCCCTCTTTGGATCTTGCGGTCCTCGCCCGGTTGGGGAGGTGCCATCCGTTGCATATAGGTGATCTGCTGTTCGTGTGTTCCGCGTTCATGGATCGGTGCATAGGCAAGGTTACTGGCGAGACTGCAAGTGGCCGCGCCACCATCCACCCAGGCGAGCTCGAACCCCGCCAGCGCGAAAGCGAGATTCTTGGGACCCTCGATGAAGCCGCCATATTCCGCATCCAGGAAAACCGAGGTGATCCCAGCCTGGTCATAGGCTTCGAGGAGGGAGTTTTTTTGTTCGGTCCACTCATGGGTATTTCTGGCTCCATCCGCGACCAGCCGTGCCACCTTGGTCCGGGCTACCCTGCGTGATGATTGAACCAGCATCTGAAGGTCAAAACGGTCGGCAAACCGCCATATATACTGACGGACTTCATCGCCCGGCAGGTTCTGCAAAACAGGTGTGGTCTTTGTATTGGAGCCTGATGACATGAGTTAAATCCTTAATCGGGGTAGAAAACCGAAGTTAAAACCTTAGCAGAACAGGGGAGGACGGAGAAGATGACGCACAACGCTACTCATAAGCATTGATTCTGGAGATGATCATGGACTCTTCCATTCCGGCGGAACAATAATGGCTGTACTCCCTACGCAAACAAAGCGGATCGTGATACTAAACGCGATCTTTCAAAGGGATTACAATCCGAGGTATGCCTCAAGAATTGATTCGCAACTTTTCCATTATCGCCCATATCGACCATGGGAAATCCACTCTCGCGGACCGGATCCTGGAGATCACACGGACCCTTTCAGAACGCGAGATGCGTGAACAGGTGCTGGATTCCATGGACCTCGAACGGGAACGCGGGATCACGATCAAGGCCCAGGCGGCCCGCATTTCCTATCAGGCGAAGGATGGCAAGACCTATATCCTCAACCTGATCGATACACCGGGGCATGTCGATTTCCACTATGAAGTCTCACGCTCCCTTGCGGCCTGCGAGGGCGCCATTCTGGTGGTGGATGCCGCTCAGGGAGTGGAGGCGCAGACCATCGCCAATCTCTATAAAGCGGTTGATGAAGGTCTCGAAATCATCCCGGTGATAAACAAAATCGACCTGCCCAATGCCGATCCGGAGTCGACCCGTAGCCAGATCGTCGAGCTTGTGGGGTGCGATTCGGCGGATGTGCTGGCGGTGAGCGCCAAAGATGGTTCCGGTGTGGCGGAGGTGCTTGAAGCGGTAGTAAGGCGGGTGCCGCCCCCCTCGGGTAATCCTGATGCCACTCTGCGTGCCTTGGTGGTCGACTCGGTATACAACATCTACCGTGGCGTCGTCGCTTATGTCCGTGTCATGGATGGGGCTCTCTGCGAGGGTCAGAGAGTCCGCCTGATGGCCACCGAGCAAGAACACGAGGTCCTCGAGGTAGGCGTCTTCACTCCCAAAATGGCCCGTACTGGACGCCTGGAGACCGGCGAGGTCGGTTATTTCATTGCCAATATGAAGACAGTCGCCGACCTGCGTGTAGGAGACACGGTCACCAATGCGAAAAATCCAGCAGCCCAAATGCTGCCAGGCTACCAGCCTGTCCATCCGGTGGTGTTCTGTGGCCTTTTCCCGGTCGAATCGAGCATGTACGAAGAACTCCGTGATGCCCTCGAGAAGCTCAACTTGAATGATTCCGCATTTCAATTCGAACCAGAGACCAGCGCGGCCCTTGGTTTTGGGTTCCGTTGCGGTTTTTTGGGAACTCTGCACATGGAAATAGTGCAGGAACGTCTCGAACGTGA
>CAZORO010000272.1:5269-7464 GCA_964581845.1 uncultured bacterium | reverse complement strand
GAGGACATGGGCAAAGCGGCTCACAATGCAGGCTACCCAGCGCTGCATGTGAAGTACCACGCTCGGGAACGGGAGCCGGGCGAGACTCTGGCCGAGTACCAGGACCGTGTCCAAGCCGATTTCGACTCGATTGCACTCTCGATGCGCACCCGTTCCCCCGAAAGCAACTTTCTCACTCAGGACAATGTTGAGATCCAATACATCGGCCCCAGCGGTCAGATGCTGCGTTGGCGCGAGACCCTTGAAACCATCAGCGAGCAAGTGGTTTCCGCGCTGCACCTCGCGCCCTTCTTGATCGGACGGAACTATGGAACCACGCAAAGCTGGGCACGTTCACAGTACGACCTGATGGTCAACAACGCGGCATCGGTTCAACGCTCGGCGTCCAGGCTGGTGGAATGGATTGTCAATCTCGAACTGGCCCTCAAGGCCTCACCGGTGCGCGCGAGTTGCCGTTTCGCTCCACATACCAGCTGGAACGACATCGATGATGCCCGTGCGCAGAGCATCCGTCTCCAGAGTCTGCTCACGATGAAGGAGAAGGGGCTCCTCAGCCAGGACCAGGTGCTCAAGCGCCTTGAGGCTTGTTCGTAATTCCTATTGAAAGGAACGCGCATGAATCCGCACTCCACTTCCCTTCTGCAACGGATCCAGGAGGGCCTGCCACTCCAGGTCCGGGTCGGGCGGGAGCAGGCAACCATTGAGGATGGTGAAGGACGCAGATCCCATTTCCCCATCCTTCCCGCTGAAATTCCCCCATTAGAGGGGATCTACGAAGCGGCCTTTGAGGTGGCCCAAGACGGACGTTTCCTTACCGCGGGGGAGATCAGTGCTCGTCCACTGAAGGCTTGGCTTGGATACAAGCAAGCGGCGGCGCGCCTGGTTATAAACCGTAATGTCCATGGTGAGCCACCCGGCTCGGTTCCCTTTGAATTGGAGGGGATTGAAACAGTGGCGCGTCCCACTCTCATGGGTTCCATGGAAAAGCAAGTTTGGAGAATAGCCTGCCTGCTCCCCTGCCATGAGGTGCGCATTTTCACGCAGACCGGTGAACGGTCCTGGAAAGTCCTCAACCAGGCGGATGTCCAACAGAAACCCCTTCCCGCTCATGCGGAACCAGCTCCGGAACGGCTGTTCCATGACCGCTTTAGCGAGTTGGCCGCTGCACTTCCATCACAACCCACAGCCCGTCCCTATGGGAGCAGGCGCAAGGAGAACAGAAGGCCAAAAGAGGACTGGGAAGGATTCCGGATGGGGAAGGTTGGTGTGGGGGGTAGCGAGACAGTAATCACTACAGCAAATCGAAAGGAGAGAGTGTAATGACTCGTAGCGTGGACAACTCAGGGGTGGGGAGCGTGTACGCCAGCTTCGCCATTGACATGACTGGATCGAGCTATGATCTGACAGCGGACCATGAGGGGATGGCGGTGGGCATTTCGGGAAACAACGAGGTGGATCTCGGAATCAATGGCGGTAGCCTCCTCGGCAAGTTGATGTCGGTGCAGACCGATGTGGCGGTGGTACAGATCGCGGGTGTGATAGTTCTGCCATACAACTCCTCCGTGACCCCAACTTTGGGGGAGTCGGTAGTGCTCGATGGGGCAGGCAAGGTGAAAGGATCCACCACGGGTAGAGGGTTTGTGATCGCGGTCGATAGTTCCACCGAGACCACCGCGATTCTTCTCTAAAGAGAAAACCTCACCCTCCCAACTCCTCTCTCCCAATCGCACGCACTCGCGCGATAGAAGAGGGCGAGGGGGGAGTAAATCCCCCGCTGTGGCGGGAATGACGATTTCCAAAGGAGACCGCGAATGTTGTACAACGAAAACGATCGTTCGGCTTTGCCCGCCGAACTCCAACGTGCCGCGCAGATCCCGCTGAGTGAGGATCTCCTGGTGCAAGCCCGGTCACGTGGTATCGCCCTGACCGATATCCTCGAGGAGCTTGATCCCTCGCGGGTGGACTCAGCGCTCGATGCCTTCGAGAGGCAATTGGCTCTCGCCGGAATTCGTGTGCAAGGAACCAATTCGGATATCATCGACCGCTTCTTTGCCTCAACCGAGACCTCTGTCCTCTTCCCGGAGTTTGTTTCCCGTTCGATCCGGACCGGCATGACTGATTTCCATAGCCTCGATCGCATCCTGGCCTCCCGCACACGGATCGACAGCGACACCTACAAGACACTGTTCATGGAT
>CAZORO010000272.1:2470-5259 GCA_964581845.1 uncultured bacterium | reverse complement strand
CGTCTGGCGCGAGTGGCCGAAGGCAGCGAGCTGCCGCGTATCGAGATTAAGTCCTCGGAGCACTCGATCCGGATCCACAAGTTCGGGCGCTATCTGGAAGTCACCTACGAGGCCCTACGGCGGAAGACAGCCTCGGTGGTCTCGGTATTTCTGAAGGCCATTGGTTACCAGATCCAGAAAGACAAGTTTGAGGAAGCTATCACGGTCCTGGTCAGCGGCGATGGGAACAGCAACGGCGCTCCGGTATCAAACACCACCACCGATGGGACTCTGGCATATACCGATTTGGTTGAGTTCGCACTGGCTTTCCAGCCTTACGAATTGAATGTGATCATCGCCCCTCCAGCGGTGGTCAAGACCATCCTTACACTCGATGAGTTCAAGGATCCCGCCACCGGAATGAATTTCCAGGCCAGCGGAGACCTGATCACCCCCTTCGGCGCGAAGTTGATTCCCAGCAGCGCGGTCGAGGCGAACACCCTCATTGGGATGGACCGCCGCTTCGCTATCGAGGAAGTCTACGAGACTGGCTTGATGGTGGAGACCGACCGCCTAATCCGTCAGCAACTCGAGGGGACCGCGATCTCCGAGGTGGCGGGTTTCGCCAAGATCATCTCAGGGGCCTCACAAGTCCTTGATATCGACTGGGCGTAAAAGTCTTTTCTTTGGCCGTAATCGATCTGACTCCCTGCTCGTAACTCGACCTCATCCCCCCAACCCCCTTCTCCAAAAGGGAGAAGGGGGAGTCAGAACTCCCCTCTCCCTCTTGCATCGCACGGGTGCGTGCGATTGGGAGAGGGGATTCCGGGATGAGGCCGGTGAGGTTGCCAATGACAAGGAGGCATGATGGCTTTCACAAATGAAACCACGATTCGTACCCACACCGGCTGGCAGAACACGGACCTGGTTCCCAGCGGTCTCATTACGCAGCGGATTCAGAATGCCCATGCCGCCCTGCTTGTGGAGATCGACCCAGCCTATCACGAGTCCACTGATCCGCTCCTCATTCTCGCGGAGACTGAGTTGGCCACCGCTTATCTTCTCCGTTCTCTGGCCACTGAGGCGGGATTCGAGGACCGGGATTTGAGGACAACGAATCTGACCCTCCGCGCGGGAGCCCGGGTGGAGAACTTGAACGAGCTCGCCGGGGCCGAGGAGACCTCGGCCTGGCGCCATGCCCGTCCTTTCCTGCGGCGTGGAACCTCGCGTATTCCGTTACGTCTGGTAACAGGAAGCTGAAACCATGATTCGTATCGGCAGCTACAACCTTCCCTTGGTGACCACAACGGTTGATTCGCGTGTGGAGTATGTCCTTGGACGTGTCCGCCGAGTGATTCAGATCACCTCGGTATTGAGCCAGTTCGCCAGCCGCGTGGCATTCCAATCCGCGCTCGAAGGTCTTTCTCGTGAGATCGAACGGTTCGACCGGGGGGAGGTGGAAATCTCCCTTCAGTCTGGCCGTTATCTGAGCGGACGGCGTAGAAAGCACAAGGTGGAGGTAGATGAGGAAAGGTGCCTGGCTGTGATGAGCCTTGAGGTGCTCGCGGATGACCGCTTCGAGCATGGCCCCTTGTGTTTTCACTCGGAGACCATCACCAGCAGTCCTCATTCCTTCCTCGTGATTTCGAGTGGAAACTGGAATGCACTTCCCCAGATCCAGTACAACCCCACCTGTCCGGTCACCTATCCACATTTCTTTGATGGTACGCGGCAGATCACGGTGTACCTGGAGATGAATGCCTCCGATGTATTGGTCCTCGACTCCACGAAACACAGCATCACCTTGAATGGAGAAAGTGTCCTCCAAGCGGCACAAGGGGACTTTGTGGAGCTTTCCCCTGGAACCACCAGCCTGCTTTGTAGCGACGCGGGCAGTGTCCATACCGCCTCGCTTTATCTGTTCTGGCATGACCGTTGGGTTTGAGCCAGAACCCATTTGGGTTGTGAAATAATGATCAGAAGGGAGCATCTGAATTGATGACCGCCGTTATCCGTGTTCGTAGCGCTCTTCTTCCATCCGCCGGAACATCTTCGCAGGCAGAGGATGAGGAACATATGAGCCTCATCAACCGCCTGACACAAACTCCGCTCACTCGCGCGCAAGTCTTAATCCGTAGCATGTATCTCTGTTCCTCGCAGTTATGCGAGTCCGACTGGAGCCGTTTCAGCGAGCAGGCTCTACGTCAAATCTGCCGGAAGGTGGTGGGTGAGTGTGTCCTCGCCGGACATGACAAGCGTTCGCTGCCAGTGGCTCGTTTCTTCAAGGCGGCGCTGGTGGAACGTCCCGATGTCCCGGACCCGGAGACGGGTCAACCGGGCCTCTGGATCCGCGCCTGGTTCTACTGGCTGGCGGATACCCAAGGGGCGCGGGATTTGGCCCTCAACATGGACGGTGGGATCTACCGCGAGGTCTCGATTTCCTGGACTTACCGTGGCGGACGCTGCTCCATCTGTGGTCAAGCGCCACATACCTGCGGCCACATTCCCGGTCAGGTTTATGACGGACAGCGCTGTTACACCTGGATCGATGAGATTGTGGATGTTCTTGAGGGTTCACTGGTATATCGCGGCGCCGACCGTGAAACCGGAATCACCGGCGAGCATGAAGCATCCGTGGAATCAGAGACCTCGGAACTCGAAAGACTCCTGGCCTTCGAGACGGACTTCCTTGCACGAACATTGTCTGAAGGCTTTGCTGATCTGGGGGAACACTCATGACACGTATTGGACGATACAATCCATCCAACGAGGGAGTCACCAGCAATCTCTTCGTATATGGCGAATCTCCA
>CAZORO010000272.1:222-2460 GCA_964581845.1 uncultured bacterium | reverse complement strand
TCACATCCACCAAGCTAAACCGCTGGGATGGCAACATCGATGCTGGTTTCTGGCTGGTGCACCGTACCCTGAGAATGTTGGCGGGCACGGACGAAACCCCCAAGGTGATTGGATCGGAAAACGGTGATGCCCTCAAGGTTCATGAGCAAACAACTCCGGACATGACGGTACGGGTTTCACCGGGAATCCTGGTGGGTCCCTCTTACCTGGCGGGACTTTCCGCCGTGGAGAGCTTGCCAGTTGGTACAACCTTCACTCCTCCCACGGCCAATCCACGAATCGACTCAATCGGCCTGCTGGAATCGGGTGATTGGGTGATCGTAGCCGGGACAGAGGCTGAAACACCCACTCCTCCTTCGCTCCCCGCGGGGGCGGTAGCTTTAGCGGATGTTTACCTCCGGGTGGGAGCAACCACGATTCTTGATACAGATAACTCCTCCCAAGCCTATCTCATTGACCGCCGTCCCTCTCAGATCACCTGCCGCGCGCACCAGCATGTCACTGCCTCGAGTCTTGGTGATGTTCAGATCGAGGGTTCTTTGGATGCTTTTGGGCCAGTCGAATTCGGGAACTCCAGCCATACCCTCACCCTGTTCCAGCCGGCTTGTGCGGGGACTCCGGTCACCAACACTTCCGGTATCCCGGAGATGCTCTATAACGGGCAGGAGGATTATTGGTATCCACGGCAGGTGGCGGAGAACGGATATGTCTCGTTTTCCTGTCCCCTTATCGCTCCCGGGACACGGATCAAAGATCTCATACTGATCCTCAGTCTTGTGTCCTCGGAAGAGACCTTCAACCTCACTGTCCTCCGCCGGTCAAGTCAGGCTCCGGAAAGCATCAATTCAATCCTTGACTTCGCCGCGGCGGATTACACGGATAGCGACTGCACATCCCTGGGAAATGATTATTTTAGCTTTACTCGGACTCTCAACCACACCATCGCCTCGAATAACCAGATTTGGCTACGAATCCGGATGAAAGCAGACTCCTTTGGGCCAGACTGCCAACTCTTGGGCCTCGCCTGGACCTTCGAGGAGAGACGGTATTAGACGTTTAACCGAGCAGCGTCAGTTACATCCCCCCTACCCTCCCCCGCCAGGGGGGAGGAGTTGTTTGGAGACCGCATTGAGTGTGTTTTTTCCTCCCTCCCCCCTGGCGGGGGAGGGTAGGGGAGGGAAAAGAAGGGAATGTAATCTCGCCATGAGACAAGTGAGTGCCTCAGGTCAAGGGAATGGTCTGTGGAGAACCGCCGCGGTCACCTTCGCCGGAATGCTGGCGACAGGTATCAGTGCCTGGCTGGTGTTTGCTCAACAAGTGGTTACCCGTGAGGAAGTGATCCACATGATCGCACGGGAGACTCCCTATCTGGAGGATCGCAAGGCCATCCAGGAAGCACTTTCACGCAATGGTGAAGCCATTAACCGGATGGGAACCGAGATCGAGAAACTACGTGGCCAGCAATGCCGGCTGGAAATCAAAATCGATGCCCTCGCGGGGCGGTTGGAGAAGGAATTTCATGGGCGTTAACCATCGATTATCCGAGCACCTGACCTGGGATGAGGTCCGTTGCAAGTGTGGTGGAAGCGGCACACCAAGCTCCTGCGATGGTGGTGTGTTGCGCTCTGAAACCGTCGAACTCTTCGAGAGGATCCGCCGCCGGTGCTGTGACCGTTTGGGCCGTGACTGCCCGCTCAAGATCAACAGCGCGGTACGGTGCATGGCGCACAATCAACAGGTGGGAGGCTCAAAGGAATCGCAACACCTTAAAGGTAAGGCGATCGATCTACGTTGCCCCGAGGGAATCTCACTGCCAGAGTTTTGGAGCATTTGCGAGGAGGAGGCGGGGCTGGGTGGTTTCGGCGCTTACCCCTGGGGGGCGCATGTGGACACCGCTTACACGGATCCCCCACGGCGGTGGGTGGGGTAATGAAGTGGACGGAAACCCAGGATCAACTTGCCAAGGAACGAAGGATCACATTCAGAGTAAGCATCCCCATCCAGTCTGTTCAGAAAACTCATATCCACTTTCAGGAGGAGAAGAAATGTCTCGTTGGAACAGCCGGAAACTCGCCGCCCTGATGGTGACGCTTGTCACCAATCTACTCGTTTTCGCCAAGGTCGACTCTGAAACTGCGCAGGCCTTTGCCACCGCTACGATGAACGCGCTCACCCTGGGATACATCATCATTCAGGGCTGGATCGACGCGAAGGAGGCTGGGAATGGAAACAGCCGCT
>CAZORO010000272.1:0-212 GCA_964581845.1 uncultured bacterium | reverse complement strand
TTGGCAAAAGATGGTCCGGTTCCTGACCGATGTGATCGAGGTGACCGAGACTCTTGCTGATGGAGCCGATGGTCCGGAGAAGAAAGCCCATGCCTTGGATCTGGTGGTAAAGTGGTACCGCTCCAGCGGGATTTCCATCCGCTATCTTCCTGGTCCGATAGAACGCTTCGTGGTACGGCGGATCGCCTCGGGACTGATCGATGCCTTGGTGG
>CAZORO010000271.1:0-7498 GCA_964581845.1 uncultured bacterium | reverse complement strand
TCATCAAAAGACGGATTCCAATGGCCGTGTCATCGGTTATCAGGACCTGGGAGCGATCTCCGAGACTTTGAAACCGATTCTACTTAGAAGAAAGAAAGAGGAGGTTCTCAAGGAGCTTCCAGAACGCATCGAGAAGACCTTTTTCATTCCCCTCACCCCCCAACAACAAGAGATACACGACGAGAACAAGGAGATTGTCGGCAAGATCGCCAACAAGTGGCGAAGGTTCGGATTTCTTTCGGAGGCGGACCAACGGCGCTTGTTGATCGCTCTTCAGAACATGCGCATGGTCTGCGACAGCACCTATCTCCTCGATCCTACCTCCGATTATGGAGACAAGACAGATGAACTCATCTCTTGCCTGTCGGATGTGCTTGAGAATCTTGAGGACAAGGCGGTTATCTTCAGCCAATGGCTTCGCACTCATGAGCTGATCGTGGATCGTGTTTCAAGGCAAAGTTGGGATCATGTGCTCTTTCATGGCGGCGTACCCAGCAAGGAGCGGAAGGGACTGATTGAAAGGTTCAAAAATGATCCCAAGTGCCGTCTATTCCTATCGACTGATGCCGGTGGTGTTGGGCTCAACCTCCAGAATGCCTCGGTGGTGGTGAATGTCGATCAGCCCTGGAATCCCGCCGTGCTCGAGCAACGGATTGGACGTGTACACCGTCTCGGTCAACGGAAACCGGTGCGGGTGATTCACCTGGTGGCCCAGGGATCCATTGAGCAGGGGATGCTGAATGTCTTGGCCTTCAAGAAGTCCCTTTTCGCGGGTGTCCTGGATGGCGGACAAGAGACCATTTCCCTGGGAGGTACCAAACTCAAACGATTCATGGATTCTGTCGAGGAGGTTACAGGACACATCCCTGAACCCATGCTTGCGGATCCAGTCTCGGACATCCATGGACTGGAGGAAGCCATCATCCCGGAATTGGTGGATGAAGAAAGCATGGCAGCGGGTAGCGGGGCTGGAATACCGCCTGGATGGTCCGAGGTTTTTTCCGTAGGGGCGGAGATGCTGAACCAATTCGGACGCGCGTTCTTAGGTGAGGGTAAAGAAGGCGATGGTCAAAAGGCCGCTGGGTTTGCCCAAAAGTTTCTGGCGAAAGACCCGCTCACGGGAGAACCGCATATCCGCCTTCCCATGCCAGACACAAATACTCTCCACATGATTGGTGGCTTCCTCAACGCTTTGGGACAGGCATTATCAAAACGTGAATGACCGTGGAGATATCAAGCAGCTGTAAGTACAGAGAAAATGCCGGGTGGATCAAAGAAGCTTTCAGTGTCGTTATCTTTCTCTTTCTCAACGGCTGCAGCAATCAGGCACCCGATCCGCTTCCGCCAACCTCGAGGGATACCATCACGATCCGTGCGCTGGAGAATCCCGCCAATCTCGATCCCGCCTATGCCACTCGTGCGCTGGATGGGCATTTGGTCTGCCTGATCCACGCTGGACTGGTCCGGTGCGCCTCCGATGGGAGCGTGGTGGGTGAACTAGCGGAACACTGGGAAACTCTTCAGGATGGCCGTCATGGATTCAGGTTCCACCTGCATCCGGGACTGCGGTTTCCTACAGGAAGACTTTTGACCAGCGCGGATGTGGTCTTCTCTTACTCTCGTCTGTGCTGCAAGAAAACCGGCTCTCCTCATACCTGGGTTTTCCAGGATGTGCCGGGTTTTCGCGAGGTCCAGGCAGGAAGCGCGGAGAGCCTCGCCGGTATCCGGGCCTGTGGTGAGGATTGCGTGGAAATCGAACTTGGGGAGCCTTCAGCAACCCTTTTGGCACGGCTCACCATGCCATCCACGCGGATTGTGGACCATGAAACAGTGAGCAAGGAGGGCGAAGGTTATGGGCGATCCCCAAAGGCATTGGGAGCCTGGGAGATCGAGGAGCGCATGGATGATTCACACATCACGCTCAGGCCCAACCGGGATTACCCTTGGCGTAATCGTTATCTGGCGCATCTGAAGTTCATTGTTTCCTACCAGGATTTCTCCTCCGCTGCTCTGTTTGAGACTGGAAGGCTTCATATCCTCCAACCGCTTCCTCTGACTCAAGCAGACAAGTGGAAAAAAATGGAGTTTTGGTCCAAACAGATCCTGCGTATCGAGGAACTCAACATCTTTTATCTTGGTTTCGGTTGCCACCGTCCTCCCCTGGACCGTCCCGAAGTCCGCCGCGCCCTGGCTTCAGTCATCCACCCGGACCCCTTCCGGGAAGCTCTCTTCGCCGACCGTGCTACAACTTCAAATGGACCGATTCCCCATGGCCTGTTGGGGTATGAGGAAAAGAAAAAGGAGGATCATCCCCTTGAGGTTTCCGCAAAGGATTTAGAACGAATCAAGGGATTGGATCTGGAGCTCTGGTATATCGAAAGCTACTCAGCAATCACTTTGGCCATGGAGGCCATCCAGGCCGATCTGACGAAAGCAGGAGTCTGTTGCCGACTGCGCAAGACCGATGCCGCCACCTATTCGAGTTGGAGGCGAGAGGGCCGATTCGACCTTTTCTTTGCCAACTGGTGGGCGGATTATCCAGATCCCGATAACTTCCTGTCTCCACTCTTCCTATCAGATTCATCCTCGAATATGACCCGTTTTTCAGATCCTGAAACCGACCGGCTGATTCTTGAGGCGGGCAAGGAAATCGATCCCGGCATCCGCAAGCGGCTATACCAACAGGCTGTCAGCCGTATCCGTGAACTCGCGCCGGTCGTTTTCCTTTGGCATCGCAATACTGAAATTTTGAAACAGCCCTGGGTGGATGGATTTGAACCGGCGCCGCTCTTTCACGGGAACTTGTTCCTCAATTTGCGAGTTCATGATTCAGGATAATCATGGAAAATACGGCGGTATTGTGGATTTCCGCCTACGCGGAAATGACGAAACTAGGGAAGGCCCTCTCCCTTGACTGAGAGAGGGCCTTACATCCCCATTAGGCCACTTTCACCTCGATCCGCCTTGGCTTGGCCGCCTCGGCCTTGGGTAGGAACAGTGTCAGGACACCATTCTTCAGATCGGCCTTGATCTTGGACTGATCAACTTCATCCGAAAGCTGGAACTGACGCCAGAAATTCTTCAGACGGTACTCGCGCCACAGATAGGAGGTATCAGGTCCATTCATGGTGGCCGATCCCCTGCCCTGGATGGTGAGGACTCCATTATCGACCTGAACACTCAGGTCATTGGCGGCAACACCAGGCAGGTCCGCGACCACGGTTAGTCCCTCGCTCGTTTCATAAATGTCCACAGCGGGGGCCACGTAACGCTCCTCTTCGCGAGTTTTCTCTTCGGCAGCTCGCAGTTCAGTCTCTGGCACAGTGGCTGGGACAGTGGTTTCAGCAGTGCTCTTGGTCATTGTTTTTCTCCTCCTTTCCATTCCGTAATCGAACCTTAGTTCGCAACCGCGACTGTAATCGACTTCGGTTTGGCTTCCTCGGCCTTGGGCACAACCACGCTCAGGAGGCCATTCTTGTACTCAGCCGCGATGCGGTTCACATCGATCGCCGAAGGCAGCGTGAAAGTACGTGAAAACCGTCCCGCTGAACGTTCCGAGCGATGGTACTGATCAGCGCGGATACCCTCCGGCGCGGACTTCTCACCTGAGATGGTAAGGGCATCGCGGTTAGCGGAGACATTGAGCGTGCTGGGATTGATTCCAGGAGCCAACGCCTCTACACGGAACACTTCGCCCTCATCCCGGATATTGATCAACGGGTAGGTTCGGGCTGAGACACCGGGGAGGAACGCGCTCCGGAAACGTGGAACACCCCATCCAGCCGCCATGGCTTGGTCGATATCACGACGCATCCGATCCAATTCCTGAAACATTTCTCTGAAAGACATCGATCCTCTCTCCTTTCTTTCGATGGTTTCGATGAAGGGTCATTCCGAACCTTCAATTGGTGATATAGAAAGGTTCATGCCAGTTCAATTAACTCTATAACACACTGATTTCAAAAAACTTACACAAAAGTGTGGGAGATCCTGAAGATCCCGATGTGTCAAACCGGCACAGGACAAAGATTTCGGTTCCATTCCTTCGATTGTCCAAAAGGGGTATTCTCTCCACTGTTCGCCACTGCTGGCCCAGGAGTTCACCTCCTGGGCGAGCTGACTTTCTATCGCCAATTCACCAAACATTGGTGAGTTCTGGCGGGCATCAATGGAGGAGTTCTGTGGACAACGTTCGGATGGCTGTCATTGGCATAGGGGGAATGGGGGAACATCATTGCCGGAGCTTCAAAGAGGTTCAGAATCTTGAACTGGCCGCTGTGTGTGATATCGATCCAGAACGGTTGAGGGCTATTAGTAAAGAATTCGATGTCCCGGCATTCGCCGACTATCATGATGTCCTAAAAGGTGATATCTGCGATGCGGTTCTCATCACCACACCGCATTACCTCCATCCACCGATCACCATCGAGGCCTTCCGCGCGGGCAAGCACGTGCTCAGCGAGAAGCCAGTGGGTGTTTTCACGCTCCAGGCCGAGGAAGCAGCTCGTGAACACGAAAAGTTTCCGGAGCTGGTCTACGGCATCATGTTCCAGATGCGGGCCGCTGGCCTTAACAAGAAGGTCAAAGATCTCATCGATTCAGGCGAGATTGGGAAGCTGACACGGGTTCTGTGGATCAACACGGATTGGTTCCGAACTCAGGCGTATTACGATAGTGGTGGCTGGCGGGCCACCTGGTCTGGTGAGGGGGGCGGTGTTCTGCTCAATCAGGGCCCCCACAGTATCGATTTGCTTCAATGGCTGACTGGAATGCCCCGCAGAGTCCGCGCCTTCATAAAGCTGGGCCTTTCTCACACCATTGAAGTCGAGGATGATGTCACCGCTTACTTGGAATGGGAGAATGGCGCCACAGGGGTATTCCTCACCAGCACCTGCGAGGCTCCCGGAACAGGCAGGCAAGAGATTATCGGAACCCAGGGGAAGATCGTCATCGAGAAAAACACCATCACCCTTTCGCATAACCGCACTCCGATGGACGAGTTTATACGTACCAGCGAGGGACGTTTTGATCCACCTGAAGCCTGGACCATGGAGATACCGCCTGCTCGTGGAGCGGGTATCCATCAGGAGATCACCCAGAACTTCGTCAATGCCATTCTCAAGAAGGAGCCTCTGATCGCTCCTGGAGAGGAGGGGATTCATTCCCTCGCGCTTTCCAACGCCATGATCCTCTCCGGGCTGAAGGACAAGTGGGTGGAAATCCCCTTCGATGGCGCGGAATATAAGGCGCTCCTGGATGACCTCTGTGCGGGGTCGACCCTCAAAAAGACCGTCCGCCTTGCAGGTGCGGAGGATATGAATGCCTCCTTCCATTGAGAATCTTCACGTATGACGACTCTTGATGTCCGCCCACGGCAACCGTATTTCTCTCCAAGAGAGGGACGTTTTCAGCTCGCCGCGAAGTACGAACCAGCTGGAGACCAACCTAAGGCAATTCAAGAACTGGTCGAGGGTCTGCATTCCGGCCTCCGATTCCAGACCCTGGTGGGCGTTACTGGAAGCGGGAAGACCTTCACCATGGCGAAGGTGATCGAGGAGCTCAATCTTCCCACGCTAGTCATTTCTCACAACAAGGTTCTCGCGGCGCAGCTTTACTCGGAGTTCAAACAGTACTTCCCCAATAACGCGGTTGAGTACTTCGTCAGCTACTACGATTACTACCAACCCGAGGCGTATGTTCCCACCACCGACACCTTCATCGAGAAGGAAACGGATGTGACTGATGAGATCGAGCGATTGCGCCTTTCCGCCACTACCAGCCTCATCGAACGTCAAGATACCATCATTGTGGCCTCGGTCTCCTCGATCTATGGTTTGGGAGCGCCCTCGGAGTATCTGGAGACCTATCTCCCCATCACGCTTGGAGGCTTCTCAGACCGCACCGCAATCCTGCGGAAGCTGGTCACCCTTCAGTACACCCGCAAGGACATTGACTTTCACCGGGGCACTTTCCGGGTTAAGGGCGATACGGTCGATATCTTCCCTGGATATGGAGACACTCCCATCCGGATCGAGCTCTTCGGTGATGAGGTCGAGAAGATTTCCGAAATTGAACCCCTCACCGGAAGGGTGCTGCGTGAACTTGAGAGCGTAACCATCTGGCCCGCCAAGCACTATGTGACCACCAAACCAAAACTCGAAGCGGCGCTGGAGTCCATCCAGGAGGAGCTCCGTGAACGGCTGGCGGAGCTCAACTCCCAAAACAAGCTACTCGAGGCGCAACGGCTAGAGATGCGCACCCGTTTCGACCTAGAGATGTTGCGTGAGACGGGGATCTGCTCCGGAATCGAGAACTACTCCCGTCACTTGGATGGACGTCAAGCTGGAGAACGCCCTTTCTGCCTGTTGGATTATTTTCCAGAGGATTTCCTCCTCTTTGTCGATGAGTCTCACATTATGCTTCCCCAAATCCGCGGGATGTATGGAGGAGACAAGTCGCGCAAGGAGACTCTCGTAAACTATGGCTTCCGCCTTCCCTCCGCTCTGGATAACCGTCCCCTCAAGTTCGAGGAGTTCATCGAGCTGGTGGATCGTGCTGTTTTCGTATCTGCGACTCCCGCCGAGTGGGAACGTGGGATCAGCGGACAGGTCGTGGAACAGATCATCCGTCCCACTGGCCTGGTGGATCCCCAAGTGGAGGTTCGTCCCGCGCGCGGCCAGGTGGATGACTTGATCGCGCGTGTCCGCGAGGTAGTAGACAAGGGCGGAAGGGTTCTCGCCACCACACTCACGCGCAAGATGGCCGAGGATCTTGCTCAGTTCCTGCAACGCCTTCAGATCAAAGCCCGCTATCTCCATTTCCAGATCGACACGGTAGAGCGGGTGGATATCCTCGAAGCCCTGCGCCGTGGTGAGATCGATGTGGTCGTCGGAGTGAACCTGTTGCGTGAGGGACTCGATTTGCCGGAAGTCTCGCTGGTGGCGGTACTGGATGCCGATAAGGAAGGCTTCCTGCGCTCGGAGACCTCGTTGATCCAGATCTGCGGAAGAGCCGCGAGGAATATCGACGGGAAAGTCATCCTTTATGCTGATGAGGAGACAAGCTCCATGGCCAGGGCGCTTCAAGAGATGAGACGCCGCCGCGAGATCCAGGAGCAACATAACCGGGAGCATGACATCCAGCCCAAGTCGATCGAGAAAGCCGTAACCAATATGCTCATGGATGTACGCCGCAAGAAAGCGGAGGCCAATGACATGGTCTACCAAGTTTTCCAGGAGTACGAAGGGAAGCATCTGCCCCTCAAGGAGCAGATCGCACGTCTGAAGGGTCACATGGTACGGGCGGCAAAGGACCTGGAATTCGAGGAGGCCGCCCTGTATCGCGATCGGATCCAAGAACTCGAGAGAAAGGCACGCATGAAAAGGTAATCAAGATGCCCAAAGTCAACTGGTATCAGTTCACACAACACCCGGATTCCGATTCCTGCTGGTCACTCTCGGTAGGACCCGATGGCAGGATCTATGCCGCGGCTTTCGCC
>CAZORO010000270.1:0-7502 GCA_964581845.1 uncultured bacterium | reverse complement strand
CACGGTTCACGATGTTGATTCCGAAGGGGAGGGCATCCAATGCGGTCAGCGCGAAATCCTGAATCGAGAAAGGCAGCAAATCCTCCACAATCCGTTCGCTGATGGAACCGGTCAGTCGAGGGGTGAGTTTCTCAAGGGACATCGTTCTCTTACCATCCTTCGGTGTGAATGACAGTTCCCGCCTGGGAGGAGAAGCTGTGAACGAAGTATCGAGCCAGAGAAAATCTGATCATCCTCATCAACATAGCCGGGAGAGTCTCCCTTGCTGGTTTCTGTCAAAGGAAACACACTGAAAGGCCGGTTTTTGTGGGGTGGAGTCTGTCATGGGACTCATTCTTGAGTTGGCCTGGTCTTTGCTCTCTTGGTTTGCTTACAAGAGTTGGTGTGAATAGTGTACCTGACTGGATGATACAAGGCAACTTGTCCAGAGGATCAGAAGGAGGAGTAAATGCGAACCAAACAGGGTTTTACCTTGATAGAACTCTTAATTGTCATTGCAATTATTTTAATTCTGATTTCGATTGCTCTTCCTAACTTTCTCGAGGCGCAATTGAGAGCCAAGGTGACCAAGGCGATGGGTGAAATGAAATCCCTGTCGATCGCGGTGGAATCCTATGCCGCAGACCGCCCCGGCAGCAACAAAGCATATCTCTTCGGCGAATTTGTCCAGGATAAACCCATGTACCGTTGGACCTATGGCTATGTCCCGGATTCGCTGACAACTCCCATCGCCTATATCAAAACCCATCCAGAGGATCCCTTCAATCATGGTGATTTCAGCATTTTCGGTGGACAGCGTCTTTTATATCCCGCTGGTCATCTTCATCGTCACTACCGTATTGCTCCAAGGACTCCCTATACAGGATTTAACACCGCCTGGACGGATGAAAGCTGGCGGAACTATCTCTGGCCATTGATGACCAAGCAGTGGGGGGCTTATCAGTCGAATTACATTTTAGTGAGTCTGGGTCCAGACAAGGTGGAGGACATCATACCAGCCTATCACCCCCTGATTTACTCCCCTACCAATGGGACCAACAGCCTTGGAGATATCGGTATCCATTCAGGGGGTATTGGAAGATAAGTTTCGATGTTGAATGAGGAGAATGGATGTACAAAGGTTTTCGATGTGGTGGTGAATGGAATCCAATGAAGGAGGTTGACACAATGTACCGTAGTTTTCTGATCTTGGCGCTGGTAGTAGGACTGTGTGGGCAGGCTGTATCCCAGAATACGACCGATTGGACTCAACCTTATGAGCCGGATGCCGGCGCGGTGGACCTGTATCATTTCTATGATGGGGTGATTGGTGGGGAACAGGAGATAGTAGATTATGCGGCCCCTTATCTGTGGGGATGGACCCATAATGGTACCGGGGCCGCCTCGCTTCATGTCCCTTCCATGTCCGGTTTTGGTGAGTGTATCCAGTTGGATGGTGTCGATGACCGTGGTGAATTCCCTCCTGATGCAAGCGGCGCTCATAATGTCTATTCGAATGATTTAACAGTCGAAGCTTGGATCAATCCCGCGAATCTGACCGGCATCCATAGGATCGTTCATATGCATGGGACAGTCAGTCTATACACGGATGGCTCGAATCTGGTCATGTGGTTGTTTGGCAATGATGGGGGAAATATGTGGTTCCCTAGGACCACCACTAGTCCCCTGACTCTTGGAGAATGGACCCACGTGGCCGGGACCTACCACTACAATGGGGATGGAACCGCAATTGCATATTTTCATGTGAATGGAAACCTTGTATGGACCCAAACGATGTCGAGTGGTGCCCTTCCACTGGGGAATGCCCGCAATGTCAATTGGTTGATGCTGGGCAGCACCTCCTGGGGAACCGAGTACTTTGAAGGCATGATGGATGAGGTCCGAATCTCCAATGTCGTGCGTTTTGCCCCTGGCAACCTAACTGACTGGACCAAGCCCTTCGATCCGGATGCGGATACCATTTTCTTATTCCACACCGAATTGGACAATGGAAATCCCATTTTCGTTGTCAATTCTGGACCCAGCCAATGGGGCGCCTGGGCGGACCCGATTACAAATGACACCCACGGAAGCCAACGGTATGCAACGGAAGTTCCCTCTCCCGCCTTTGTGACCAGTATTTACGCCTCCGGGAACTCCTCTTCTTGGCCGAGATGGCACGCGCTTGTGAATGATATCTACGCAATCACCCCTCTGGCAAACCAACTCACCCTCGAGGCCTGGATTCGTCCGGATGCAATTCCAACCTCAGGCAGTGTTATCCAACGGATTATCAGTTGTAACAACTGTTACTTCCTATACCTTGTCGACAATGAAGTCGAGCTTTGGTTGAAGTTCTCCGATGATTCCACTTTTGCATTCCGTACATCCGGCGCGAATTTCCAGGCGGGAGTCTGGACTCACCTGGTGGGACAATGGGATGGTACCAAATCAACCCTGAGCATCTTCATGAATGGCCAATTGGTTGGTTCCACCGAGGCCGCTGGGAGACCCGATCTGAGAACACCCACGACCACGGACTGGCTGGTGATGTGCTCTCCTCCCTGGAACGCCGAATTGTATGCCGGTTACATTGACGAAGTGCGAATCTCCAAAGTTGCCCGCTACGAGGGAAGTGTGACCGCGGTTGAAAATTGGGATCTCTACTGATTTATCCAGTCACGAAAGATTCCAATCAGTGAATTGAGTCCCTGTCATTTCCTTCCCCCGGCGTCACACAAAACGCGTTCCAAGTGTGGCGCCGGGGGCCGGGAGGCACGGGAGAGAACGCATCAGGCTTTAGGTGCCCATTGGTAAAGGGAGGATGAAAAAGCAACATGGATTCCCGCCAACGAGAAACATACAGATTATTCAAATGACACCAGAATCGAATACCCCCTCCATAGTCGTCATCGGCTCAGCCAACCTGGATTTTTGTGTCTCTGTCCAGCGTTTGCCTCAACGCGGTGAAACCCTGATCGGCGGAGATATGAATACCTTTTTTGGCGGGAAGGGAGCCAATCAAGCCATCGCGGCGGCACGGCTGGGTGGTAAAGTGGGTTTCATGGCCAAAGTGGGTGATGATGCCTTCGGAGCCCAATACCTGCGTCACCTCAGGCGGGAGGGAATTGACACCTCATATATTTCCACCGCGCGGGAATGTCCGACCGGCTCCGCTCTGATCATTGTCGAGGAGCTTGGGCAGAATATGATCGTGGTCTCACCCTCCGCGAACATGAGATTCGGCCTCTCTGACCTGAATCAGGCCGAGCACCTCATCGCCACGGCGGATATCCTATTGCTCCAAATGGAAATCCCGCGTGAGGTTGTCGAGGGCGCCATCCGGATCGCCAACCGCCATGGTGTCCAGGTAATGTTGAATCCCTCGCCTGTCGATTCCCATTTTCAGTATGAGGGACTTGAGATCGATTACCTGGTGGTGAATGTTGTGGAGGCGGAAACCCTTTCTGGGATTACTTGCCGTGACCTGCAGACACTCAGTGAAGCCGCTGAGTGTTTAGTCTCCAAGGGTGCCCATAATGTGGTGATCACACGCGGACGCGAGAGCACTCTGGCCGATTGCCGGGATACCATCGAGTTTGTTCCCACTATCCATGTGGATTCAGTGGATGCTGTCGGCGCGGGAGACACTTTCGCGGGAGCATTGGCGGTCGCGCTCAGCGAAAAGATGGACATCATCTCGGCGGTCCGTTTTGCTAACTGCGCTGGAGCGCTCGCGACCACCCGGCTGGGAGCTCAAGCCGCCATGCCGTACCGTTCAGAGGTTGAGGACTGCCTGACATCCAACCTGGACATGATTGAAAAAGCCATGGACCGGCAGAACAGTCTCGCACGATACTGAAGGTACCCGCCGGAAACCGGCTAAGGGCCATGTTGATCCTACTGCATAGCGGAAGACCTCATCCCCCCAGCCCCTCTCTCCTGCAAGGAGAAAGGGGAGATCCCCCCTCGCCCGGTAGGAGAGGGGGGTTGGGGGGGTGAGGTCTTCCGTTACTTCATCATTCCACCAGAGCACTAAAGTCCCCTTCACTAAAGGAATTCACATGTACCGTTTCATCCAACGGGTGCTGGGCGGAGTCCTGTACACACTCCTGTTGATTCCATGTCCTGATGCAATATCCATGGCTGGGGGGGAAAAAGAAACAATGAAGAACCGTTTGGAATCCGTTCCTTGCTTTGACACCGAGCTGGACCCGGTCTACCTGAGATGGGTCCTTGGCCCCGGTGCACTGCGTGGTTTCTGGTCTGCGCATCCACGCGCGGAGACAAAGGAGCGTACTGGAGCCAACACTTTCTCATCCCACATCAGCCTCCATCTAATTGAGGACCCCAAGGAACCGGGTGGTTTCCGGATTGACTCACCCTTTGCTCCATTCCATTCCACGGTTGAGATGGGCTTCAGGACCCTCAAACCCATGACAGAGATCCGTGTTCTGGTCAGTACCGCCTTCGAGGGAGCTGCGGGAACTGCTGAACTCTACCGGATTGAGAGGGGCGGTGAATGGCTTCTGGTGGGATCCCGTGAACAAGTCAACGCCCGGGCGGACAGCTGGGTGGTTGTCAAACCTGAAAGACAAGACCAGAGCTTGCCGGCGGGACAATATGTTCTCGTGGTGAAAGCCCGCAAACTGAAAGTGGAGGTCTGGCCTGGTCCCTCAGCGGATACAGAAACCTGGACCGGTTTCCCTGAAGCGGGGGTGGAATCCCGCCAGCAGCGGACCGCCCTCCTTGCTTCAGTCTCTTATTCAGATGGAACCACGAACAACCTTCGTCAGGATGAGGAGCAACGTCCCTGGCTCTCCCTCGGAAGCGATCACCCGGGTTCCGAGGCTGTTGAAGCCGGTATGTACTTCAATGTGGATCTGGGAGAACACAATAATCCCTACTTTATCTACTATCCAGCGCCGTTTCAAACAGCCTTCCCCAATGCCTTCATGCGGGATCTGGATGGAAATCCGATCCGGATTGGCTGGAATCCGATCCGTGAAATCGAAAATCCTGTGGCGGCGGTGGATGACCCGGATCTACGGTGCCTCTCCAAGACCCTTGTGCAACAGGGAGCGGAGTTTTTACGGGATTCCCCATGGCTGCGGTATTACGTGATCGGGGGTGAGGAGTGTTATCCGGATTATTTTGGAACTCTTCCAGTGGGCGATTTCCGGAAAGCATTTACGGATCGGTTTGATCTTTATTCCCTTCTTAAAGGGTGGAGACTGAATTTTAACCGGGAGGTGTTTCGTGCTGACCCCCAAGGCCGTCTTGGGCGGGCATGGTACCTCTTCCGCGAACACGCCATGGCTGATCGTGCGGCGGATTATATGCGTGCATTCCTGGAGAAAGATCCGCATCATCCTGTTTTCTATCCAACCCATGGCAATCCTTTTTTCGGTCCAGGTCAGTCCGGACGGAAACAGTTGGGGTATTCACCGGGATTGATTGCGGGAGCTTGTGATGGTTTTGAAACCGGGCAGATCTCGATTGACACCGATGTGGAGTGGTTGAACCTGCTGACACTGTCCCACACTGTCTCCTGGGGGGTTCCGGTTGTTTCACCACGTCTTGGTAACAAAACTCTCGACCCATCCGCGCGGGGAGGTGGACGGAGTTTCACTCCTACCATGATGCGGCGGTTGTTCTATGAGGCTATCGGCCATGGTGTCTGGCACACCGGCCTCCTGCAATGGACTGGAATCCTGGGAGATGGGGAATGGTTCATCCGTGACACACCGGCGGAGAAAGAGGCTTGTCATCTTTTCAGCGAGATCGAATCCGCCTCTCCCTACTTGATGGGGATGAGCCGTCTTCAGCCCAAAGTGGGCCTGTATCTCTCCGATGCCACTTGGCTCCATGAAGGCTGGCAGGCCCGTTGGACAGGTTTTTATCAGGATGCCTTATCCGATCACTGGCAGATCGCCCTGGTGGGTGATCAGATGCTGGGAACGGAACTCGTTTCAAAGATCCCTGTCTTAATCAGTCTCGATAATTCCCTCATCGACTCCTCCGCGATCGGGGGACTGAGTGAATACCTGGCGGCGGGTGGACGATTGATCCGCTGGGGTGAGTTCGCACGGGCCGATGAATTGGGGACCCCCTTCGAGCGCGATCCTTTGGAGCCTCATAGGGAAGATGGCGAGAAAGAAGACCTCACCCCCCCATCCCCCCTCTCCCGCTGGGCGAGGGGGGGGCTACCCCCTTCTCCTTGTGGGAGAGGGGGGATGAGGGGGGTGAGGTCTAACGTGGTCACCCTCCAAGTTCCCCCCAAGCAACAACGTGAGTTGTTGAATGCCTGCACCACTGGATCGGGTGCGCACAAGCATGTCACCCAATACCAGGCAGCTCCTTTTATGGCCATCCGCGAGGCCATTCTTTCCAAGGTTCCAGAATCTGTCTTGTGTCCGGTTAAGCTCGAGACCGCAGATAAGGTTCATGCCTATACTTTGACGGATGGCATGAACCTGACTGTTGTTCTTGTGAACCACCAGGCTGAGCCGGCAGCCGTCTCCCTTGAGCCTCCCACCATCTGTAGCTGGCATTGGAAACGGATCGATTTGCCATCCAAGGCCTCTGACCAACCCACACCGGGACCCATCACACTGAATCTGGAGGGATATGGAAGTGCCCTGGTCTGGATAACACCTGATGTTGATCTCGGTGATTGTGAGGAACAACTCAGAGAATGCCGGGAGATCCTCGGCCGTTGGGTCAACTTGGGAGCGGATGTGGACACGCTGAGAGTCTGTCTGGATGAAGCAGACAAGGCGCGGATGGCAGGCATCGCCCCCAAAGCCTATGCCCTCTCCATGAGAATCTTAAACGGCTTGGGCATCCATGCGGAAATTGTACCGGGGGCATCTGGTATTTCGCGTATCCACGCATCAATCCTGGATCCATCCGGAAAACCGGTAACAGGCGCGAATGTCATCTGCCGGATAGTTCCTGGAAGCTACCGTTGGTGTTCACTCACGGAATCCAAGGGGGGTGTCTATGAGACAGACATCACACGGGAGAACCTGCCGGATTTATTCAATCCCGAAAAGGGATGTTATGAATCCTACACAGGTCCTGTCCGGCTGATCATGCATGCCAGCCAGGAAGACCGCGGGGGATACTACCTGCAAACCGCCATGACGGGGGAGGCCCCCCCCTGATCCACCATGCGGAGACCTCTGAAAGCCCTCATATCTCTGGGAGCTTTGGCCCTGATCCCGCTTATGGCAGCACGAACCGCGGAAAGGGTCAAAGCTTACCCAGGCGTATCAGAAGCCCGCGCGCAGCTGGAACGCGGCCTGGACTACTTGATGACCGGGAAGAATGTCCCGATGGACTTCCTGAGCGCCATCGAGAGACTGTCGCATGTCACTCCCGGAAATGGCGCTACACGGTTTGAAATGGAAACCGCGGAATTTCTTTTCGCATGGTGTGTTTGGGCGGATCCATCCTCTGATGGCCAACAAAAAGAGCGGATTCTTTCAGAATTCACTAAAAACCACCCGCATTCTCCT
>CAZORO010000269.1:5522-7509 GCA_964581845.1 uncultured bacterium | reverse complement strand
GTGGCCATCGAATCCACTAGCCGAGAGCGTGGTTGAGTCGCTTCCATCCTCGAAGTACCTCTCCCAATCATAACTAAGCTCGATTTTTCCCTCCGTCAGGTCTTGGGTTCCTGCCTGCTCAATGGGATCGGAGCCTGAGGAATCCCAATCATCGGATGTCTGGCTGGAACTGGTGGTAAGTGTGTCGACGGTGATGTCCTCGCTCAGGTCTGAACCAGAGCCTTCGATTGTGTCCGCCATCTGGATTTCATCCTCTGGTATCTCCTCGAGCAGGGGATTTTCGACCATTTCCTGATCAACCAGGGCCTCGAGTTCAATCGTCGGCATCTGCAGCATCTTGATGGCTTGCTGCATGCGCGGAGTCATCACCATCCGCTGTACTTGACGTTGCTCGAGGTACATCCTCTGTTCCATGAGGGAAACTCTTCTTGACTTTTTCTTGTTATTTTATATTTCGAGACGCTTATGCAATCCTCATGCCCGTAAACATTATAAACGCATTTGATGGGGAAAGGTCAAGGTTTTTCTTATGGAAATCTTGAGTCTGAGTAGATATGTGAAAAAACTCAAGGTTCTTTATGAAAATTCAAGGTGTAAAGTTAGGAAGATGATGCTTCGCGGCTAAAACACTCCCGGCAGGCCTCCTTTAGCACCAACTCATCCCACCATTCGACATCGTACTTGAGGGCTTGCTGGAAATGTCTCTCAGCTTGATCCGCTTCGTTTTTCTGGTGATAGGCCATTCCGAGGTGGAAATGGATGGTTCCCGCCGAATTCGGTTCATCGTAAAGCAAAGCCTTTTCCAGGTGGGCGATACCCTTGTCGATTTGATTCCGGCGAACCTCGATCCATCCCAGGGTATCCAAGTTTTCTCCCGATGGTACGAGCGAGACAGACAGTGAAGCCTCCTGGATCGCGGTAGCCAGATCTCCCTCCAGCTCGCATCTCACATAGGCTCGATGATTCAGAACAATCGATTGACGCTCTTTCGACTCAATGGAATTCTCCCCCTTACCGGTTGCTAATGGTGGGAGGAGAGTGTCAATCACATGAAGGAGCTGCTCTTTCGCGCTCTCCAATTCCGGTGTGGCTCCCATCAACCGGGATACATGCCCTTGGTCCCATAACAGCCGCATTGGGTCTACATCATAGTTTCCGGAAAAGCCCGAATGACGCCAGGGACCAAGCTTGTCCGAGGCTCGGCGGTGAAGGGAATTGACGCGGAATCGGCGTACCAGGAACTTGGTTTGTAATCTTGTCTCATTGTCTTTTCCCTCCGCTTTTACCTTAGTGGAGACATCATCAAGCCATCTGGCGGCTTCAGCGAATTGACGGCTGATGGCATAACTGACCGCCAAACGCTTGGCAAGGAAGAGGTCATCCGGGTGCGCTAAGGCCAGCTCCTGAATTCTACTCTGGGATTCCGGATCACCTTGTTGAAGCAAGGGATCCTCACGCCACAGAAGGTAGTCGATCTGTCCTTTTTCTTTCCATGTGTGGTAGCAATAGAATGCGAGCATCATCAAGCCGACTAAAGGAACCACGATGAGAAATCCGCCATGAGAACCCAATCCTGAAACCGGTTGGTCTGAAGCCAATTCACGAGCTGTCAGACGTTGGATGACCAGGATGGGAAGTCCACAAGCCGCTCCTAAAAGGAGCGCTGCGATCAAGGCTGTCTGGGTAGGTCCAATCTGGGTGATGGAAGCGAACACGATCGATGGACGATAAATGGGGGCATAAGAAAGAGTCCAGGAAAAAACCCAGAGCAGCAGGAGCGCCATCCATGTCCCCCCCGGAACTACTGAGAGCTTCTCAGGCCCTTCCCGGCGGTCAAATCCGAGTTTGACCAGAACCACGCCTCCCGCCGCGAAGACCATTCCCAGGCTTCCCGCCGTGATGACCGCCGAGGAGGTGTAATCGGTAAGAACCACTACCGCTCCACCAACAAGGTAGATCAACAATGCCGCGAGTCTTCCAATCTCCT
>CAZORO010000269.1:0-5512 GCA_964581845.1 uncultured bacterium | reverse complement strand
CCATCATCCTTGCCAAGGGGAGAAAGGCAATGACTGAAAAAGCAAACCACCCCAAACCGGGAGGAAGGAAGACACCAATGGGCAGACGCCACCACTCTCCGCTCCAAATCACCTCTCTCATGGGGTAACCGAATTGAAGCACAGCCTGGGTGTCAAAGATCCCCATCAAGTTAAGAGGAAAGAGGGTTAGATCCTCCGGAATTTCTCCCTTGGCAATGCCTGTCCAATATAACCCAATGGCGATACCGGCCTGGAGAATCAGGAAACGGATGGCGACAAAAGGTTCGGCCTGATTGAGTCGATCGAAAAGGTTCTTTTCCATATGTTCGCTTTGGAATACGGCTGTTAACACAATCCGGAGGTGTATACTGGAAACTAACACGGAAGCCGAGGATCACCCAAGGGGGAAGACGTTGTTCCATGGTGTTCCCCGGCCTTCCCCCTGCCAGCGGGGATGGCGTGCTCAGTTCCTTCTCCCCGCTGACGAGGGGAGGAGAGAGGGCGAGTGAGTTTGTATTAACCATTCGAAGGACACGCCAACATGAATTTGATCTACCTCGACAACAACGCCACGACCCGGGTCGATCCCGAAGTGAAGACCGCCATGTACCCCTTCTTCGATGAGCTTTATGGCAATCCCAGCTCGCCTCACCACTTTGGCGGGCAGGTGGAAAAACATCTGACTGTGGCCAGGCAAAGGCTGGCCAACCTGTTGGGCTGTTCCCCCAAAGAGATCTTTTTTACCAGTGGAGGAACGGAAGCAGACAACCTGGCTATCCGTGGGATCTTGGCGGCTCGTTCGGATCGGTGCCACATTGTGACCACAGTTGTCGAACACAGTGCTGTTCTGGTTCAGTGCCAGGAACTCGAGCGCTTGGGTTACCCGGTTACCTGGCTGGAGGTGGATGGGGATGGACTCCTCGATCTGGGTCAGTTGAAGAAGGCTATCCGTCAGGATACAGCGGTTGTCTCCGTGATGTGGGCCAATAACGAAACCGGAGTCCTGTTTCCCATTGAGGAGATCAGCGCCATCTGCCACATCCATAAGGTGCCCTTTCATGTCGATGCCGTGCAGGCGGTGGGCAAGGTTCCCATCAATCTCCAGGAGACCTCCATCGATCTCCTTTCTCTCTCCGCGCATAAAATTCATGGCCCCAAGGGAGTGGGTGCCCTTTATGTCAAGACAGGCACCCGGATCAAACCCATTGTGTGGGGAGGGCATCAGGAGCGTGGAAGACGTCCAGGAACCGAGCCTGTCCCCCTCATTGTGGGGCTTGGGAAAGCTGCTGAACTGGCCGGGAAACATCTATCCGAAGAACAAACCATAGTTCGCGTCCTGAGAGATAAACTCCAATCGGGACTTGAAAAAAGTATTCCGAGCCTGCGGGTGAATGGTGTCCACAGCCCGCGTTTGCCCAATACTTTGAATGTGTGTTTCAATGGAGCCGAGGGAGAGGCCCTCCTTCTTCTCATGGATCAACATGGAATCGCGGCCTCCTCGGGAAGCGCTTGCCTGGCGGACAAGCTGGAACCCTCTCATGTCCTTCTTGCCATGGGAGTGCCAGAAAGGGATGCCATGGGTGCGGTACGATTCAGTCTAAGCCGGTACAATACTTCACTGGAAATCGATGAGGTGTTGCGGGTATTGCCTGGGTTTTATCAGAAGGTTTTGGCTTTGGGTGGCGGGTTATAATTCATGGAAAGAACAGCAACCGGTATCTGTTGTTACCTCCTTTCATCCAGCTGATACCCAAGGAATGATGGCGATGACATCAGGTGGTGGTATTGACTGACACGTCTATATCGTTCCTTGTGAATCATCCGCCGCCATCGTTCCCGGTCACTGGGATCGAAAAGAGGATTCAATGAGATAAGGTAGGAACCGAGAACATCGAGATCATGGATCTCTCCCAGAATATCCTGTAAAGCCTCCAGGTCTCCGCCCCACAACTGATATTTATCAGGTAAAAAGTTCTCCACGGTATACCGGAAACGTTTTAACGCCACCCGTGCTTTATGCCAGGTCTCCTCAAGATCATTGGTAAGAAGCTCTTGATGGACGGAGAGGAAATCCCTCAATCTGTCTGATGCCATATCTGTCAAATCAGGAGAGGAAGCGAGGATCTCCTGTAGACGGGTGGGGAGTGTTTCACACCATTCCTTCCAACTGTCCTGATCAAACTGATCGAGGGCATCCCGGATTCCATCAAGCCGGGTAATCTCTCTTCTCCGAAGGATGGCAGTGACCCTATGGCTGACAGGATCGGATGCCTTTCCTATCTTATCCACCCACATCCGCATGACATGAAGATCTCTCAGATGTCCCAAGGCGCGAAAGACACGGCGGAGTTCCTTGGACATCCGGCTCCATTGCCCATCCGGATCAAGCATCTTGGCTCCGGATGCCACCGACCGGCAGCGCCGGATGGCCACTCTCAGATCATGTGTAACCTTCTCCGGGATATTGGTTCCAGCGATTTTCAGTAAGCGTGTTACTTGATTCATCCGCTTCGCGAGGCCAGCTACCGCAGCCTCACAGGAGGATAAGGATGGCGTTTCCGGGGGAGATATCTGATTGGACATGGTATCTGTCCTTCTGGAGCATTGCAGTGATAATACGGGTTTTGTGTTAGGTCTGCATTCGGAATCTGCCAGATTCAGCGAGGTTCAGGTATTCTAGAGTGATTTTGTACTCTCTGGGTTTTTATGGCCGAGGCACCCGGTCCATCGAGTGAAAGGGAGATATCTCATGTCGGGTTTATTGAGTGTAGAAGATATTGAATCAGCGATCCGGGGGGGCGAAATCGATACAGTCATCGCCGCCTTTCCAGATCATTTGGGCAGGTTGATCGGGAAACGGGTGGTGGGGGATTACTTCCTCGACCATGTACTCACCCGTCCGCTTCATGCTTGTGCCTATCTCCTTACTGTCGATATGGAGATGACTCCCTTTCAGGGGTTTGAGCTGACAAGTTGGGAAAAGGGGTATGGGGATTTCCGCATGATCCCGGACTTCTCGACCCTCCGGGTTGCCTCCTGGCTGGAGAAGACCGCCATCGTGATCTGTGACTTGGAGAGCGAGGAGACCGAGGAACCAGTTGAGGAAGCTCCTCGTTCTATCCTCAAACGGCAAATCGGGCGCTTGGAGGAATCTGGTTATTCCTCCTTCATGGGTTCGGAACTGGAGTTTTATCTCTTTGATGACGACTACCGTACGGCTTTCGCCAAGGGATTCCGTGATCTATGTCCCTCCACTGACTATCTGATTGATTATCACATCCTGGGTTGCACCTACGACGAGGAAGTTATCTCCCGTATCCGCCGTCAGATGTGCGCTTCGGGAATCCCCATCGAGTTCAGCAAGGGGGAGTGGGGCAAGGGACAGCATGAGATCAACCTGCGCTATGCCTCGCCAGTCGAGATGGCCGACCGTCATGCTCTTTACAAAAATGCGGTTAAGGAAATCGCCGCTTCGATGGGTAAGTCAATCTGCTTCATGGCCAAGCACCATCCCGATGCCGCTGGGAGCAGCTGTCACATCCACACCAGCCTTATGGATCACCACCAAAAGACCAATCTCCTTTGGGATCCCAAGACTCAGGCGCCCTCGCAGCTCTTTCGTTATTTCGTGGGTGGTCTGCTACGCGCCGAAAGGGAGCTGTGTCTCCTTTTCGCCCCCACCATCAACTCTTATAAACGCTTCCGGCATGGTTCCTTCGCTCCCACCGCTATTGCCTGGGCGGTTGACAATCGGACCACTTGTCTGCGGTGTATCGGGCATGGGGACTCCTTCCGGATCGAAAACCGTCTGCCGGGTGCCGATGTGAATCCTTATCTGGCCATGGCGGCCACCCTCGCGGCGGGTCTGTGGGGCATCGAGAACAAAGTGGATTGTGGCGAACCCTTCCATGGTGATGCCTACATGAATAAGTCTCTTGAACGGGTTCCAGGGGGTCTGGATGAGGCGGTCAAGCAGTTCGAGAGATCGGAAATCGCATGTTCCGCCTTCAGCCCGCGTTTGATCAAACACATCGTCCATCAGGCGGAGATCGAGCTGGAATGCTTCAACAGCGCGGTCACGGATTGGGAGATGAGAAGGTATTTTGAGAGGATTTAGGGGGAGCTGAAGATGAAAGTGCATGAGGTTCTCACTATCCTCCGGGAGGATGGCTGGACTGTCACCAGAACCCGCGGGAGCCATCACATCCTGAAGCATGGATTGAAGAAAGGTATTGTCGTAGTCCCGGGCCATTTGTCTGATGAGATGGCGCCCGGTACACTAAAGAGTATCTGGAATCAAGCGAGGATTGAGAAAAGACCATGAAAGAATATGCGGTTGTCTATGAGTGGGCCAACACCAATTACTCCGCCTATGTCCCAGATCTACCGGGGTGTACAAGTACGGGGGAGACTTTGGAGGAGATCCAAAAAAATATCACCGAGGCCATTCAGATCTATCTTGATGAACTTAGGGAGGATGGTTTACCTCTCCCCGAACCAACGACCCATGTGAGCATGGTTCAAGTAGCGGCTTGAGATGTTTACCCCCCGTAAGCCTTCTTGAACAATGCTTTGAAATCCTCCAGCGTGCACACCCTCGGGTTGGTGGCGTGACAACCATCGTGGAAGGCACCCTCGGCAAGTGCCTCCAGATCGCTTTCCTTCACTCTCGCCTCCTTGAGCGTCGCGGGGATACCGATCTCTCGATTCAGTCCGCGCACCTTCTGGATGGCCAGCTGGCTGGCTTCCTCAGTCGAAAGTAAGACCGCTTTCGGATCGAAGAGAGCGGCCACCCGTGCGAAGCGGTCCGCTACCGCCTCACGGTTGAACTCCATCACATAGGGCAACACCACCGCGTTAGCCAAGCCATGCTGCATCCCGCAGATCGAAGAGAGCGGATGCGCCATCGAATGGGCCGCGCCGAGATCCTTCTGAAAGGCCAGCGCCCCCATCATGGCGGCGATCATCATGTAGCCACGCGCCTCACGGTTTTGGCCATCCTTGACCGCGGTGGCGAGGTTGTGGATCACCAGCTCCATGCCGCCATAAGCGATGGAGTCAGCGATGGGATGGAACACATTGGAGACATAGGACTCCAGGCTGTGAGTGAAGGCATCCATGCCGGTGGCGGCGGTCAGCTTGGGCGGTAGATCGAGTGTCAGGTCCGGATCGAGTAGAGCGACAGCGGGCATCAAGCGCGGATCGAAGAGAACCGATTTGCGTCCGGTCTTGCGCAGGATGATGACCGCGGAACGCCCCACCTCGCTGCCGGTACCGGCGGTGGTGGGGATGGCGATGACCGGCGGGAGCGGAGGTGCGCCGGGCGGGGCTGGAACATAGTCCTCCAGCAAACCCTCATAGGAAACACGTACCGCCACAGCCTTGGCCACATCGATGGCCGATCCTCCCCCGAAAGCGACCAGGGCATCATGCCCCCCTTTGCGGTACTGCTCCGCTGCCATATCGACATTGTCCTCGGTGGGATTCGGTAGGACCTGGCCGAATAGCCCCC
>CAZORO010000268.1:0-7551 GCA_964581845.1 uncultured bacterium | reverse complement strand
AGCCACGGTTCCCATGATATTAAAATGTGAATAATCTACAGGGTAAGTTTTCTCCGCCGCCGTGGTGATGACACCAAAAGGTTGTGGATAAATGACCTCATGTCCGCGATATGCGGATTTGCCGATCTCGCACATACCGATACAACCATCCACACAAGTGACACACATACCGGAGGCAGGCACCACTGATCCTTCCGTCCGGTTTTTTGTCAAGGTGGCGGCGGAGGCGTTGACTCTGGAGAAGGTAGAAATCATGGTCATTGAACTCCTATGGTTTATTCGCTGTTTCCGTTACCAATTTCACACGCAATACATGGTTCCATGTAACACATCATGTCGTTAAACTGTTGCTTCTCGATACACGGAGGAGTCAGATTGGCGCAACCTCCACAGATCGCTTTTTCAGGTTCCGAATAAGTGCAGCGAAGCTGGCAGGCGGGACAAACGTAAATGCAACCACCACACTGCCTACAGACATCCGATTTTATGTCGAAAGGTGTCCCGATGCTGCGTTTTGAGCCCCGGTAGCGGAATCCAATGGCCTTGGCCATCATCTGCTCCTCGCACATCCGCACGCAACGTCCACAAAGGATGCAGTCCTCATACTCCTGTCTGAACCTCTGACGGCGGATGCCATGTGCCGAGGCAAGATCCTGAATCACCTTGGATTGGGGACAAGAAGCCAGCAAGAGCTCCAAAACCATTCTTCGCGCGCGTAGGACACGCTCCGATGCGGTACGGACCTGTAGTCCCTCTTCAGCCGGATAAGTGCATGCGGACACAAGTCTTGCACGTTCTCCGGTACCGATCTCCACGACGCACAGACGGCAGGCCCCATAAGGTGAAAGACCCTCCATGTGACACAGTGTGGGAATGGGAAATCCAAGAAACTCAGCAGCCTCCAACAAAGTGCTACCTTCTTCGACGGAGACGCTCAGGCCGTTGATCTTCAAGGTAATCATTCCAATTCTCCAATCGCGCCCGCGCAAACGGCTTTTTTTCCGTTCCCAGACCGTGTAAACCGCAAATCACACCGCAAACATCGCCGTGCTTCGGCGGTTGCTTCCTCCACTGACAGTGTCAACTCCACTTCGGCAAAGCTTTTTTGACGTGCTTCAACGGGGATTGTGGCGGGTTCCTTTCGCGACACCTCCTCAGGTTGCTCTTCATCGAGAATGGCGGGTTCAAGATAGACACGGGGAAGTTTTACCTTGGGGGGAGGCTCGAGGACTTGACCCCGGAGGTAGCGATCGATCACTGTGGCCGCCTTTTTCCCAGCAGCTATGGCATCAACCACCGTGTTTGGTCCCGTGACTACATCACCGCCAGCGAAGACTCCCTTGCGATTGGTACAGAGGGTTTTCCTGTCAACACGAAGCCGTCCACTTGAGTCAAGTTCCAGTCCCATTGGAGTCAGGCAATCGCTGTCTGGACGTTCACCGATGGCGACAATTAAGGTGTTGAGAGCGATTCGGAATTCGCTACCCGGAATAGGAACCGGTTTGCGCCGTCCACTAGCGTCCCGTTCACCCAGCATATTGCGGATACAATTGATGCCAACAAGCCGGCCGGCTTGGGCATGGATCTTAACCGGAGAGACCATGGTTTCCACTTTGATGCCTTCCTTCATCGCCGCTCCGATGTAACGGATTTTAACTGGGGAAACCAAGGTTTCGAGGCGAATACCCTCTTCTATCGCTGCTTCGACCTCTTCGGCGTAGGCTGGCATTTCCTGGTCGGTGCGGCGGTAAAGAAGGGTCACGCTTTCGACATGTTCCTGACGGATCGCCACGCGGGCGGCATCAACCGCGGAATTTCCACCCCCAATGATGCCCACATGCCCGCCGGCCAATTCCTCACCCCTTAGATTGAATGCTTTCAGGAACTCCATCGAGGAGTAGACCCCCTCAAGATTTTCACCCTCGAGGTCCAAGTGCCAGCTCTTATCAGCGCCAATGGCCAGGAAAACCGCCTGGAAACCATCTTCAAATAACCCATCTATTGTAATGTCACGTCCCAAACTGGCCCCACATTTGACGGTAATATTATCATTTAGTAATGACGTTAGTTCTTTGCGCAGTATGTCCCGTGGAAGACGATAGGCGGGAATGCAACTCATGAGCATTCCTCCCAGATCATCCTGCGCCTCAAAAATCGTGACTTTATAGCCCAGCAGCGAAAGATAATGAGCCGCCGAAAGACCGGCGGGGCCGGCGCCTACGACCGCGATCATGGGAGCGTCTTTCTGCGCCCGTTTGAACTGTGACGGCTTGTAGACGGAAGAATCAACCCGGTCAGTAATGAATCTTTTCAGGGCACGTACCGCGACTGGCTCACTCCCACTCGCCCCGAGCTGGCAATGCTGTTCACATTTGCGGTCACATACACGTGCACAAATCGAGGGAAATGGATTAGCCTCCCGGATAACCTGATACGATTCCTCGTATAATCCTTTTTCTATAAGTGCCACATAACGCCAGGCCTCGGTGTCCAGTGGGCATGCCGCCTGGCACTGGGCACCCACCAGATTGGTGCAGACAAAGGCATCGCAACGCTTATCATCCACATGCCGCTCATATTCATGTCGGAAATAGCGAAGCGTACTCAGAATCGGATTCGAGGCTGTCTGACCTAAACCACACATCGTGGTGTCTTTTACTACAAGAGCCAACTCCTCGAGAAGATCGATGTGCTCGCGCGTTCCCCGTCCATTGGAAATGTCGTCAAGGATTTCATACATCCGTTGTGTGCCTTTACGGCAGGTAAAACATTTACCGCAAGATTCGTCCTTAAGGAAATTCATAAAGTACTTGGCGACATCCACCATGCAAGTGTTGTCGTCCATAACAATCATCCCGCCAGACCCCATGATCGATCCGGCCGCGGAAAGGCTGTCATAGTCGATGGGTAAATCAAACCTCCCAGCGGGAATACACCCTCCAGAAGGTCCGCCTGTTTGAACTGCCTTGATCTTGGCCTTGCTCACCGGACCGCCGCCAATGTCGTAGACAATTTCCTGGATCGTGATGCCCATGGGTACTTCGACCAGTCCAGTATTCTTGATCTTTCCTACGAGACTGAAGATCTTTGTGCCGGAGTTACCCTTGGTGCCGACTTTGGCGAATTCATGGGCACCCTGGCGGATGATGATCGGGATATTGGCCCAGGTCTCGACATTGTTAATGGCGGTCGGCAAACCATGGATCCCTTTCTGGATTGGAAACGGTGGCCGTTGGCGAGGCTCGCCCATTTTTCCTTCAATCGATTGGATCAGCGCGGTTTCCTCGCCACAGACAAAGGCACCAGCGCCTCGGACCAGATTGATGTCAAAGGAAAAGCCGGTTCCAAGAACATCGGCCCCAAGCAGTCCAAGCTTGTGAGCTTGAGCGAGCGCAATTGTTAGATTCTCAATTGCCAACGGGTATTCGTTGCGGACATAGACAATCCCTTCTGTCGCGCCAGTGGCATAGGCTCCAATAAGCATGCCCTCAATGATGCTATGAGGATTTCCCTCCAGGATACTGCGATCCATATAAGCACCTGGGTCGCCCTCGTCAGCGTTGCAGACGACGAACTTTCCGCGGTGCGCAGGTTGCTTGGACAGCATTTCCCACTTAAGTCCAGTTGGAAAACCACCCCCACCACGGCCACGTAGTCCTGAGTCCTTGATCTCTTTTAGAACCCATTCCGGACTACGTGTTGATAATACCTTTTCTAAAGCCTGATACCCTTCATGCGTGACATAATCGTAAATATGAGTCGGATTAATCTTCTGGTTTATTCCCAGGATAGTACGTTGCTGGTGTTTAAAGAAAGGAATGTCATCCCTGCGGTAACAAATGTTTCCCGTTTGTGGATCCCGATAGAGCAATTCCTCGGCAAAATTACCGGAAAGCGCAGCTTCGATAATCCTGGGGATATGCTCCAGTTTAACCTGGGTGTAGAAGGCCTGTTGAGGTTCGACGAGAATGAAAGGGCCCATCTCACAGAATCCATGGCAGCCAGTGGTTCTGAAGGAAATCCTATCCGACAAATTGTTTTTAATAATGTAGCCCTTTACAGCTTGCGCGGTTTCATTTGAACCACTCGCTCCACATGCAGTCCCAGCGCAAATCGTAACACGAATCCTGGTATCGTCCTGGTCGGCCAGGAGCATGTTGCGCAGCACATGTAATTCTTCAAGGGAAGATAGCTTTGGCATTTGGCATACTCGGCGTAATAAAATATAAAAAGTGCCGCAAAGTGTAAAATCTGTACAGCACAGTTCAAGTCAGTTCCAATATGTGCTTATCACAGCCGCTACGCGAGCATATCTTCAACATCCCGCCACCTTGGACGGTAAAAGGTACAAAGGGAGCCTCGCACACGGGGCAGTTCGAATCGCCTATAAACTCCTCATGGCAATACGGACAGAAGAACTTCACGATGCAGTTGGGGGGGATATGGCACTCAGTAGAAAATCCGTTACTTCCGTACAAAGAGGAAAACCGGAAACAACCCTGCACGTGATCGGCAATGATACTTATGCGGATCGAAGGAAGGTTGTCAAGCAGGCTTGTGGTATCCATCAGGCTGTGGTTACAGTGAGAACAGCTCACCCTGATGGGGAAAAGCAGGTTGTCTTTTGACAGATCCGTGCGCTCGAAACCCGCCAGAGCACCATCATCAAGTAATTGGCGGACCTTTGCCTTTCTCACCTTCGAGAAATAGTGGCCATCAATGACAACCACAGGTCCCAAGGCGCAAGCGCCCAAACAGTTCACCGTTTCAAGGGTGAACTGTCCATCAGGTGTCGTCTCACCGGATTTGATTCCCAGCTGATCTTGAAGCTCATCGACAACTCTCGCGGCTCCACGGACATGGCAAGCTGTCCCCAAGCACGCGCATACAAGGTGCTCTCCCTTGGGGATAAGACTGAAGGAGCGGTAGAACGTTGCAATCCCATAGACATCAACCAAGGAGTACCCCGTCTGCTCGCATACCATCCGCAATGCACTTTCAGGAAGATAGCCACACTTTGTTTGGATCTCCTCTAGGATGGCAATCAACCGGCCCCGGCTCTTCTCATACTTGGCCAGGATCCCACGGACATCCTCCAGATCCATTTTGGGCTGGGGGTGAAGACCAAGCTGCTCTGATTCGGTACCGTGTAGCATGTTATCGGTATTCCTCGCAATGCCATACATAACCATCAGGTTTTGACAACGTGCAGTGGTCACGTTCCTCGCAATCGGAACAAAGCCCGTGGTGTTCGCTTGGAAGAGTCTTCTTACCGGGGAGATGATATGAATCCTCTGGGATCAATACAGGCGGAGCAGCTTCACCCATATCAAACTGTTCGCAATAGAACTTAGGTTTCTCGGCGGAACTGCGGTTCATGCATGTTGCAACATAAATACATATACAACAAAGATCCCAATGTTCTCTAGGCATGATATTCTCCCTTGGGGCTCCTGCATCTAGTCTCTCGTTGCGAAGTGCTCCGATACCTGTTTGCAAAAAAGGAAGACTCAAATACAAATTGGCATATGGCTTAACCTGGCACACAGATATGCGATATACATGCCAGCTTGCTGCCTGCAACTAAAATCTGGTGCAGAATAGCGCAATAGATGCTAAAAAGCGGTGGAAACAGGAGAGGGATTTCAACCAGTCAGTAGGCCAATCGGACTGTACGGCACGGTATGATTGGCTGTTGAACTGGGGAGAATAGAACCACTGGGGCGAAATTCCCCAGTCCAAACCGCTCAGGATTGGAGAGGATTTTCGAATTTCTTGATCTTCTCGCGCAGCGTCTTCCGGTCTACGGAGAGGATTTCAGCTGCTTTGGTTCTATTTCCTCCCACACTTGCCAGAACATCGCGGATATACTCCCCTTCGGCTTGTGCTAGAGTGCGTGTCAGGTGAGGTTGTCGAAGAATGGAGAAACGCATCAGCGAGGGGAGGTCGGGGACATCGATGCACTCTCCATCGGACATCACAACCAGCCGATGGATGATGTTTTCAAGTTCTCTTACATTCCCCGGCCACGAATGACAGTCTTTCAGGATGTGGAGTGCCTCATCGGTAAAATGGGGGGTCGGTTTACCTAGTTCTTGGGAAAACTTCCGGCTGAAATGATGAATCAAGAGCACAAGATCATCACCCCGGTCCCGCAGAGGCGGAAGGTCAATCGTCACCACATTCAAACGGAAATAGAGATCTTCCCGGAAGAGCCCCTTCTCGATCAGCCTTGGTAGGTCTTTATTCGTCGAAGCGAGTACCCTCACATCCACTTTTCTTCTGCGAGAGGAGCCAACCATATACACCTCCCGGTCTTGAAGGACTCGGAGCAACTTTACCTGCATATTCAGGCTTGTCTCGCTGATTTCATCAAGAAAGATGGTACCCCCATCGGCGGTCTGGAAGAATCCAGCCCGAGACTCGGTGGCGCCTGTGAAGGCGCCTTTCACATAGCCGAACAGTTCACTTTCCAAGAGTCCCTCTGGTATTCCGCCACAGTTAACAGGTACAAAGGGAGCAGCGGCACGTGGGCTGCAGTAATGAATTGCCCTGGCGACGAGTTCTTTACCAGTGCCGCTTTCTCCGGAAATCAGTACCGTTGCCGATGTTGCCGCCACCTTGCTTACGGCCTTCAGCACCTTTTTCATCGGTTCTGATTCACCGATCATCCCCGAGGGGGTTGACCAAGTCTGAGGTGGCGGTGTGTAGCCGAGCCGGCGCCTATAAAGCTTATCGAGCGTCCGTCTCACGGCCGTGAATAGTTCCTCATCAGTGAATGGTTTCGCTAGGTATTCCTCTGCGCCATTCTTGAGCGCTTGGACCGCCCCGGCCACTGAGGGATATCCCGTAATCATGATGACTTCCATGTCTTTGCGGTTTTCCCGTATGTGCCTTAACAGGTCGAGCCCATCGATCTTGGGCATTTTGTAATCAGTCACAACCAAGTCGATCGGATTGGTATCGATGATTGCTAGTGCCTCCGCCACACTAGGCGCTGTGAATACAGAGTAACCCGCGGATGTGAGATTACGCTGGAGTACCTCGACCGTATTGGGAATGTCGTCCACCACGAGAACCGACTCTTTCCTACCGGCCGGTATCACGAGAAGTTTCCCTCCATAACTCCCTCCACTGGAACCATTGGCAGTAGGATATCGAATCGCGTGCCATACCCCGGATCACTCTTGACAGTAACCGTTCCACCATGGGAAGTCACGATTCCATGTACTACGGGGAGTCCGAGGCCAGCGCCCTCGTGGATGTCTTTCGTGGTAAAGAAAGGAGTGAAGATTTGTTTCAGCACCTCAGGGGTCATCCCGATACCGTTATCTTCAACACTCAGGACAACGTTCCTTCCCGAGATGTGCGTGGAGATCTTCAGGGTGCCTCCTCCAGGCATGGCATGAATGGCGTTGACTACCAGGTTCACAAGAACCTGATTGAGTTGCGATGGATCAGCGACGATTTCAGGAAGCTCAGCCGAGAGATCCTGCTCAATGATAATTCCATCCTTCCTGCAATGTGACTCAAGAAGGTAGAGTCCTTCCT
>CAZORO010000267.1:0-7558 GCA_964581845.1 uncultured bacterium | reverse complement strand
CCTTCTCACCGTGATCTCCATCCCCTCTGTAAGCCCCCACTCCGTGCGCAGGTCACCCATGTTGATGGCCAGCTCGAAGGTGTCTCCGCTTGCCAGAAACCCGAGAGGCTGCCCGGCTGGGACATACCCATAGGACACCACCCACGGGATCTCCCATGTCTTGGTCCCAACCTCGACCTGGAGGTGGTCCCCCAGCTGAAGTCCTATCATGGAAAGGTCTTCACGGGTGATATCGGTCCAGACATTCCCATAGGGTTCATCCGTGACCAGATAGTGTCCGGTTATCTTCCCCTCCTCTGGAGAGACATACGCCTTCATGAGAGGCAAAAGTATCAGCTGATCCAGGGGCATGGTCTGTCCCACACGGGAAAAGTCACCGCTCGTACTCGCCAGGATCGCCGCGGCGGGACAGAACAGATCCCTGCCATCAAAAGTTCCCGGGGACCAGGCTGGATTGACACGCTTCTCATCCAGCTTCCAAACCGACTCGATTCCCTGCCGCCGGATGACCTCCGAGAAGACTCCGTTGTTGGGTCCCACATATAGGAACCCTGGCTTGGTCTTCAAGGCGATGGCTTCCCGCTGGGTTCCCACTCCGGGATCGACCACCACGGTGAAAACGGTCCCTTTGGGGAAACTTGTGGAACGCCTGAGCACCAGCGCCGCTCGACGGATATTGTAGGGTTGGACGTTGTGGCAGAGATCGACGATTTGGATCCTTGAGTCGATCTGAAGAACTACCCCATGGCAGAGACCCACGGCTTCATTCTCAAGCCCGAAATCGGTGAGGAGAACAACCACCGGCCGGGCAGGAAGAATACAGGGGAGGCACAATAAGAGCCAAACACTAAGACAGCCACGGAGTAGTGGGTGGTTTGATGGAGTAGCGATTTTAATCGCATTGAATTTAAGAAAAAGGCGAATGAATTCGCCACTCCCTCTGTTTTTTTTCCATTCTCCTTGCATCTTACAAGGCGCCGTTACCCTAACTCAAAGGAGGTCACGCCGAAGATTTTGTTTACATTGATCTCAGGTTCCCCTTTGGAATACATCCTTGCTGTGCCGAAGACAAGATTCATCGCATGTCTCTTGGCCAGGTTGACAGCCTCCCGGTTGGGTTCGGGGGTGTCCAGAAACACAGCCTGGCCGGGGATCGATGCAGCCAGCCCTTGAAAGATGTCCTCCGCGATCTCAGGTGAGTCAGCAAACAATGGGCCGATCTTGTAGCCATGGAAGCAGGGGCGGATCACACCATAACCTTTCAGGACTCCTTGCTCGCTGGCAGCCAGGCTTACCACACCCGGCTGATGGAGCCATTTCTCCAGAAAAACCTGTCTTGGAGCAGGAAAACACTGACGGTCATAAGCCAGAAGATGCTCGAATGGCATTGTGTTTAGTGGCGCCAATCCCTTGGGCGGAGAACCACCCCCCACCCCCGCATACCGGAAGTTCTGGTAAGCCAACTTGAATCCAATCTTGGCATAAGCCTCAAGCCGGTCCAGAACACCATCCAATCCGGCATTACAACCGCTCAGGTATTTCAAAGCGGCACGTGCTAGGGGCATTCCATAACCCTGGTCCCGGAGACCTTTCCTCACGATATAGAAACCGATGAACCCAAACATGCCGCCATAGGATACCGCTGATATGGTTCCCACTGGCTGGCCATCCACCTCCGCAACGAAGAACCCTTGTGGATCGGTGGCATGGAAACACCCTCCATCATGCAGGCCCGGATTTCAGCCCTCCTCCCGTGCCCATTCGATGGGCAGTTTCATCTCATCCGCGCGTAAACAACGGATGTGGTATTCGCCTACCATTCCCTGACCTTCCTCCTGAGAACCGTGGATACCTGATCTAACGCCACACGGTCCTGTTGGGTGGTGTCGCGGTGCCGGATGGTCACCGCTTGGTCATTCAGGGAATCGAAATCGAGCGTGATGCAGAAGGGTGTCCCCACTTCATCTTGACGCCGGTAGCGTTTGCCGATGCTGCCAGTGACATCGAAGTCGGTCCGGAATCCATCCGCGCGCAGTTCCTCCTCCAGACGCTTGGCCGGTTCGATGAGTTTGTCTTTTTTGGAAAGCGGGAAGACCGCGACGGATACTGGAGCAATGTTGGGGTGGAACTTGAGGACTGTCCGTGTCTCGCGCTTATGGTTCTCACCCTCCTCCTCGACTTCCTCATAGGCGGCGCATAGGGCCATCAGAACCGTACGGTCCACACCCGCCGATGTTTCAATGACCTTGGGGATGAAGGTCTCTCCATTTTCGGGATCTCGGTAGGAAAGGTCCTTGCCGGAATGTTTGGCATGTTGCGAAAGGTCGAAGTCCCCCCGGTTGTGAACTCCCTCGATCTCCTGCCAACCCATCGGGAACAGGTAAGTCACATCCGCCGCCGCCTTGGCGTAGTGCGCCAGCTTCTCCGGCGGATGAGGCGCCCACTGAAGGCATTCCTTGGGGATGCCCAGCACATCCGTGTAATAGTTAAAACGAATCTCGCGCCAATACTCATACCACATCTCATCTTCATCGCGTGGAATGAAGAACTGCATCTCCATTTGTTCGAACTCGCGGGAACGGAAAATGAAAGCCTTGGTGACGATCTCATTGCGAAAGGCTTTGCCGATTTGAGCAATCCCGAAAGGAACCCGTAACCGGGTGGTTTGCTGGACATTCTTGAAGTTCACAAAGATGGCCTGAGCGGTCTCCGGACGCAGGTAAACCACGTCCGCGGTCTCCTCCACCGCCCCGATATGGGTTTTGAACATGAGGTTGAATTGACGCGGTTTAGTGAGAGTCCCCATTTCGGTGGCGTCAGGTCCCAGGACCAGTCCATAATCCGCCTCTGAGATATCGGGCAAGGGGACCACCTCGAACTCCTCCAGCTTGCTTCCCTTGGCGTGTTTTTTGATCTTCACCTCGGCCATTTCAGGATTACCCTCCGGAAAGGCAAAGAGCGGAAGGTCTGTCCGGCTGGTATGCCGGTAAACCAGAAGCTGGTCATAACGGTAACGGTTCTTTGATTCCTTGCAGTCCACGAGTGGATCATGGAAACCAGACACATGTCCGCTGGCCACCCAAACCTCCGGGTGCATGAGGATGGAGCCATCCATCCCAACTATGTTCTCCCTGGAACGGACCATGAAGTCCCACCAGCAGTTCTTTATGTTTTGCTTGAGCTCAACCCCCAATGGGCCGTAATCCCAACAAGCTCCTAAACCGCCGTAAATCTCGCTTGATTGAAAAATGAATCCACGCCTTTTTGAGAGGGAGACGATTTGATCGAGTGTCACCTTCGTTTCCTGCATCTATCCATTCCTTCGCCTGGTTTGAGTGTTTCAGAGGGGCAAACTCTAGCAGGAATGGTTCCTTGGGTGTATGGGTTTCCCGTTGCCATTGCCAAGTGAGCGGGTATCCTTCCTCTATACGGACCGGTGTGGAGGATTGCCAAGGAGTCCTTCTCCGCGGAGTGATCCGCAGGATCGGCGAAGCCGATGTGAATGACGCCGGGGTGGCCAGGCACTTCGAGAAGGCTCTTTCACTCGTTGACAATTGAGGAGGGATTCCTCCGATACAGACCTCACCCCCCCGCCCCCACTCTCCTGCGGGGAGAGAGGGGATGAAGTGTGAAGCGGTACCATTTAATTCAAGGAGAAGGACTGCATGTCGGGCATCCAAACCTGGCTTAGGAATGGCTGGAAAGAATTCACCTACCGGAATGGCGAACTGTGTTGCGAGGAGGTTCCCTTATCCGAAATCTCGCAGGTGGTGGGAACTCCCTTCTATGCCTACAGCTCCCGCTCGATCCGCCAAGCCTACCAATCTTATCGGGAAGGCTTCGGGGATCGGAGGCATCTGATTGCCTATGCGATCAAGGCTAATGAGAACCTGGCGATCACCCAGTTCCTGGCCCAGATGGGGGCGGGCGCGGATATTGTCTCCGTGGGGCAGCTCTACCGTGCCCAGCTGGCGGGAATACCGGGCCACAAGATCCTGTATTCTGGAGTGGGGAAGACGGACCGTGAAATTCGCGCGGCTTTGGAGGCGGGAATCCTCTTCTTCAATGTCGAATCGGAAGAGGAACTGGACCGGATCGCGGAGATCGCGGCTGAAGTCAAAATCCGCGCCGGGATCGCGGTCCGTATCAACCCAGATGTGGATCCGAAGACCCACCCCTATATCTCCACGGGCATGAAGGAGCACAAGTTCGGGGTGGAGGTCCCCCTGGCGATGGAGCTCTATCGCAAGGCATCTGGCTGCAAATGGCTGGAGGTGCGTGGCATCCAGTGTCACATCGGTTCTCAGATCACGGATTCCTCTCCACACCGTGAGGCGCTCTCCAAAGTCCTCGAGGTCCGGCAACGGTTGCTTGATGAGGGTATTGAAACCCGCTATGTCGATATTGGCGGGGGACTGGGGATCCAATATTCCGAGGAGGAGCCGCCCTCGCCTGGTGAATTCGCCAGAGGGCTGCTTGAGGTGGGGGGTGATACCGATGTGACTTGGGTGATCGAGCCGGGACGGTCCCTCGTTGGGGATGCAGGCGTGTTGGTCTGCCAGGTCCTATACCGTAAACACCATGGCGGCAAACACTATACGATTGTCGATGCGGGGATGAATGACCTCATCCGTCCCGCCATCTATCAGGCCTTTCACCCGATCCTACCTGTGCGGGAAGCCACTCCAGATGCCGTCCTTTCTGCAACCGAGGTAGTTGGTCCGATATGCGAGTCCACTGACCAGTTTGCCTGGGAACGTGTATTGCCTCCCTTCAGACAAAGGGACTTGATGGCGATACTTTCAGCGGGAGCCTATGGATCGGCAATGTCCTCCAACTATAACGCCAAACCCCTCTGTGCCGAGGTGATGATCGAGGTGGACAAGTGGCGTGTGATCCGGAGAAGGCAAACCATCGAGGAACTGACTGCCTTCGAGAAAGACTATCTGAACGAGGGGTAAAAGCAGAAGGAAACTGGACATTCTCCTCGAGGTTTAGGGAAAAGTGTGAATCCAAAGGATTTATATGTTTTTGTGATTTTTTCAGTGACAAAGCTAGATTAGTTGAGGTATATTATAAAAAGAAATGTGAGGCTTCAGGTTTTGGAAGCCCTCGGCAGGAGCGAGGTGTGCGTGGAATCAGGCAAAAAAGCTTGATTTCCAGGTGATTTTTCTCGTATAAAGATGTGTTTGATGAAGTCCCTCCCCCAACGAATGAAAGGGGAAGGCTGCTTGACATGAAGGTGTGGTCAAGACTATTCTTCCTGCGAGTCTGCGGGCGAATAGCTCAGTTGGCTAGAGCGCCTGCCTTACAAGCAGGAGGTCACAGGTTCGACCCCTGTTTCGCCCACCGCAGCCAAGGGGAATGCCCCCGGGTGTGGTGTGTGGTGTAAGAGTTTGACTCGTGGGGCCGTAGTTCAGTTGGTTAGAATGCCTGACTGTCGATCAGGAGGTCGCGAGTTCGAGCCTCGTCGGCCCCGCCATATTAGCCAGATCCGGACCGATATCGGCCCGCTGGATGAATAGAGAGAAGACCGGAAGAGAGATACTGAGAGCGGAGGAGAGAGAAATGCGTAGAGTAGCAATCCTCATTATAACCTTGGCCTTCGTGGCCGTCCCCAGCTTTGCCCAAAACATCCCTGGAACCATCGGTTTTGATTTGGTACCCGGAACCCCATCCTTTAGCGGAAACAACGTAGTGGATGCTGATAGCGACATCGACCTCACTTTGGCGGTAAACGCGGGTTCAGCATTCAAGACTTTGGTCAGGCTGAATGAGACATCGAATCTTCTTGGTGTTTCGTTTGATTTCGCTTTTGATAACACCAAACTGAACGTCACGAACATCCGCGAGACCCGTGCTGACATCGACTTCAGCGGTGTCCAGTCGTTCAACGAGTTGACGGGTCTCATCCACTGGTTCGCCGCCAATGCCGGAACCGGTGCTCAGGTCAACACCTTTAATTACACCTATAACGATGGGACCGGCACCATCACCACGCAACCGGGTGTGGTGATCGATGTCAATGGGAATGGTTCCTTTGACTTCAACGAGTTGACTGGCTACGTCAATGAATTCGCCGCCAACGCTGGTGGCTCCGATATCCCCTTCTGGACTGAGGTCATCAACAAGAATACCAACCGCCGTGATGGGGGTGGGGCCGCCTTTACATACAATGAGTCGGTGGAGGTCTTTGATCGCGTCGCGGATATCAATGCCACCGGTACCGCCGAGGACAACACAGTCGTTCTCTTGGCTCGCCCCAATGATGGCCGTGATGCCAGTGGTGTGTTGGTCCCTGGCTATGGTTTTGACGGTAACGCGATTCTCTTCCAGGTCGAGTTTCAGGCTCTGGCTGGATCTTCTGGCACGGCGAATATCACCATCAGCAACGCTGTGGGAATCGATGAAGGCTTCCAGTCACTCGCCGATGTCAAGAACATCGCTAATGTTGCGACTCCATCTGTTGTAACCATCAACTAGTGTGAATCTCATACACCGCTGACTTGGAGAAAATGATATCCTCCAAGCCAGCGGGTTTGCTTGTGACGGGATGTTCCCGTGAGAGACAAAAATCGAAGGCCATTCTACCGAGGAGGACATGCAATGACAGTCAGTTCAAAGAGGTGTGGTCGTCTACCCCTTTTGGTGGCCGCCTGCATGGCGTTTTTAGTGGCGTCCGCCCCTATTCTCGCCGCAACAGTTGAAATCGACTTGGATAGGAGTACCGCTGGCATCCAGAGTGTGTTGAATGTCGGCCCCTCCCCTTCAACGGTCGATGTGCTGGGAGCCGTGGTCGTCACTGGGTTGGCCAGTGATTCGGTTTCCATCAATGTGACCCAAATAACCGTTACAGATATTGTGGGTGGTGGAGTAACCCTGGATCCCGCCAATTCAACCCTTACTGCGGGAGATGTAGCGGGTGGCTTCGTACCCCCTTCAGGCACGGTGAATGCCAATGACTTTGTCTGGACAAACGCGCTTGCTAACACCACGGCACTTGGTGATGATGGAGTTGCTAGCCTTTTCAACTTCAACCTCCGCGTCATCAACCTCGACACCAAAGCGGTGGGTGATACCTTCCGCTTTGCTTTTGTCAACAGCGCGAACAACCCAGCCCTCGGAGTCATGATCAACGGCTCAAATTTTAGTTATGGAGCTGGTGGAGAGAATCCAGCTGTCCCGACCGCGGGCGCGGATATCGTGATCGTTGGCGGTGTAGAGGACACCCCGACTCCTACGGATACCACATTAGAGCCCACACCCACCTTCACGGAAGTTGAACCGACCCCGACATTTACGGAAATCGAACCGACTGCGACTCCGACCAACACACCAGCGATTTGCGCGGATGCTGGTTACTATGTGGAAACCTCGTTCGGTCAACACATCCGTGTGGGCAATCCTCAAATCGTCACAGGCTCCATGGCTTCACCTGATCCGGACTTTGTGGACATGGAGGTGGTGCAATCGACACCAGCGAGCGGGGCCCTTCCCGTGGTTGACTTGGCCGTTTTGAACAAATCCGGTGTGGTGACCTTTGTGGAGAATGCAGTCG
>CAZORO010000266.1:0-7571 GCA_964581845.1 uncultured bacterium | reverse complement strand
TCCCAGTGAAGGAGGTCTCGGCTGCGTGCATAGGACAAATCGTGGTTAGTGGCGCAGTCGGGTGTATCTCGCCACACCCAACATAAGTGGTAGTAGCCATCAGGTCCCAAGAGGGGCCCACGGAAATAGGCGTTCATCTGGCCTTGGCCATCGGTCAACGGGGTATCCAGCAGACGTTTCCAGGATTGCGAGGAGACATCGTATACATTGTAAATCTGGTTCCCTGAACCACTTTCCCCATCCCGGTAGGTGAAAACCAGAGAGCCTGCCGGCCCGGTGAAAAAATGCGGATATGTGACCCGCGCTTCATCGCTTCCAACCATGTTTGGGATCTTTTCGAAGGTGGCGAGATTACGCGGCTCACGTGTCCGGAAATAGACAAGTGGCGCGCAGTGCATGTTGCCCGATAGGTGAATCCGGCCGGTACTGTCTATCGCCATGGTCACGCCGTTGTGAGTATCCCACCCCACCTGTTCTGAAAGGCGGAACAGACGCCACTCTTTAGAGTCCAGCGTACGTTGGCCCACAGTCATTTTCCGGTCCGCGTCATAGAAAGCTACGAACTGATCGTTGCCATCGGTCAAGAGGCTGAAGCCGACTGGATGACCAGACCATACAGGGGCTATGTCCAGTACCACGGCAGACTCCTCCGCATGAGCTCCATACAAAAAGCAGGAGACCCCCAACAGGCCGCACACGAAAAATGAACACAGAACACCATTGAATCGCATAGTAAACTCCTTTGTGAGTGATCGACTCCGTAAGGCAAGCGTGCCATGTGTGGACTGGCAGGATTCGAGTTTATTATATTCAGGGATTCCCTGTCATCGGAACAAAACGGACAGGTTCGAGAGACTTGGACTTGGTGGAGCCATCCGGTTGCTTGGTCACCAGCATCAGGTCTTGAACTTCATATACTTCACCCACAGGAACACACATCCGCCCACCGGCCCGCAGTTGGTCGATCAGGGCCTTGGGAATCTCCGGTGGTGCACAAGTTACTATAATGGCATCAAAGGGAGCGGCCTCGGGCCAGCCCCGGTAGCCATCGCCCGCACGGATTTGCACACACCGGTATCCGCGAGAGGCCAAAACGAGGGCAGCGTGCCGGGCAAGAGACTCCTCGATCTCGATGGACCAGACTTGGGAAGTGATCTCAGCCAGAATCGCGGCCTGGTATCCCGAACCGGTACCGATCTCCAGAACCTTGTCTCCTTGCTTGAGACCCAGCGAGGCAGTCATCAGTGCCACGATGTAGGGTTGGGAGATGGTCTGCCCCGCGCCGATTGGGAGTGGCCGGTCCGAATAGGCCAGACGGGTCAGATCCTCGGGAACAAACCAATGACGCGGAACCGTTTTCATCGCGGCCAGCACACTCGCGTCACGAACTCCCCGCGCGGCAATCTGATCCTCCACCATGCGGATCCTTTCCACCTCGAATTCCGTGGTCCGTTGGGGTTGACAACGTCCCTCCGGAGAAGACAACAAGATCGGGGACTCCTCTTGCGCGGGCATCAGAGAGGAGGACGGCCTCCTTCCTTCAGCATCTGGGTCTTGTGCCGGCGCACAACCGGATTCGAGCAGGCACAGGAGACATATCATTACTGGCAATCCACCCAAATGGAGGAGAGTTCGGATGTGACTCACGGCATACCTCCAACAGGTATTTTACCACGGATTTCATGGGATGCTCTGGTGATCTGTGTCACGGATCCTGTATTGTTGTAAAAGCCCCTCTCGTGTGAGCACGGATTGAATCAACCCGGCTGGACGATCCAGATAAAGATAGGAAGCGCTTGAAAAGAAGAATGGATTGATACGGTCTTTCTCCCAGGGATGGACAAAAGTAAAGCGGAAACGCTTCTGAAAGCGCAGGGCATCGCTCTCGTGAACACGGTACATGACCACTGAGGCCCGCAAGGGATCCTTGACTGGAACTCCATGCAATGGACCACAAAAAGTCCCCTCCCGGAAATACCAGCCTCCCAGGAAGTAATCCTCCAGCCCCGTTCCGGTGATCCTGGGGACAGCCCAGTCCTCATCGATGTAAACATACTCAGGAGCCTCAAGGAAGCTCAACTCGTTGAGACGCTTCCCCTGAAGTGAGAGAGTGCATCCGGCATAGTGTCCCTTCCCCTCCACCTCCACCAGGGTCATTCCTTCCCGCAGATCGTGTCCCGTGGAAAAAGCGGTATGGAAATACCCTTCACTGGAATCCACCTCTTCCACAATCTGGTAGACGGCATTGAGGAAGATATCGGTATCGATGGACTGGTCGAGATTCTCGGCCTCGATGCGGAAGCCCTTGCGGAAGGGCATGGGGAACTTGCAGAAGAAACCCCCGCTGGACATGCCAAAGTAACGGCTCGCGAAGCTCTGGATTTCACACAGGCCATTGCCGAAGAAGTCGCCCATGGGAGCTTGAACCGCTGGGTTCTTTTCACCATCCCAGTAAATCCTCAGGATCAGCGTCTTGAGAATCGTGGGGCTGATGAGAGCAGATGGATTCCAATGCTGCCAGAACCATCCTGGAAAAGTGAGCCAGAGTTGAGTCAGAACACCGGGTCCTTTAGCTTCGCCCAGAGTCACCCGTTCTCCCCGTGGAACTGGGATGGTCTTGGAGCGTTTTGCGTAGTTGAAGGTTGTGATCTGGCGGGTGGTCTCGTTCTTGATCCGCGAAATGGAATTGGGATCCATGGTGCCTATCCTCTCATTTGTCCGGAATGGAATCATATCCAAAAGGAGGTGAAGGGTAACCACCATTATAGGTTACGGAACTTGTTGGCCTTTCTTTTTGAGACAGAGCTACGTATTGTCCTAAAGCAAAAATATGGATCCACTCGCTGGGGACGAGACAGAAAGGATGGATAGTTGTCATGGCGGATTCAGAAAAAAAGGTGTTCTTGAGAAAGGTCGAAAGTGGTGAATTGGTTGGCGGGGTGGTGGGTCTGGGATATGTCGGCCTACCCCTAGCCATGCTTTTCACCGAGGCTGGTTTCCGTGCCCTGGGATTCGACATTGACGGCAGGAAGACTCAGAAGCTCTCGAGGAAACAGAGCTACATCAACTACATCATGCATGAACAGGTAAAGACCGCGGTCGACAAGGGCTTCGAGGCCACTACAGATTTTGACCGCCTCCATGAAGCAGACTCCATCAGTATCTGTGTCCCAACTCCCTTGAATCCCTACCGCGAACCCGATCTCCGCTATGTTGAGCAGACCACCGAGGCCATCTCGAAGAGACTCCGCAAGGGGCAGCTGATTATCCTTGAAAGCACCACCTATCCGGGAACCACCGATGAGTTGGTGTTGCCGATCCTAGAAAGAACCGGCCTGAAGGTGGGAAAGGACTTCTTCCTGGCGTTCTCCCCCGAACGAGAGGATCCCAACAATCCACAGTTCTCCGGCAAGGATATTCCCAAGGTTTTGGGCGGGCATACCCCCGCCTGCCTGGAGTGTGTGAAAGCCTTCTATGGGCGCGTCTATCAGAAGATCGTTCCAGTCTCTAGCACACGGGTAGCGGAGATGTCCAAATTACTTGAAAACATCTACCGGTCCGTCAACATCGCGCTGGTCAATGAGCTCAAAGTGGTGACCGATGCCATGGGGATCAATATCTGGGAGGTGATCGGAGCGGCCAAGACCAAGCCTTTCGGATTCAATGCCTTCTATCCCGGTCCTGGATTGGGCGGACACTGCATCCCGATCGATCCATTCTATCTGACCTGGAAGGCTCGTCAGTATGGCCTCAACACCCGTTTCATCGAGCTGGCCGGCGAGGTCAACACCTCCATGCCAGAGTTTGTCATCCATAAACTGGTGCGCGCCCTTAATGACGACCGCAAGGCGGTCGCTGGTTCGCATATTATGGCGATCGGGGTCTCTTACAAAAAGAATGTGGATGATGTCCGTGAGTCTCCCGCTCTCGAAATCATCCGGGATCTGCAGAAACTCGGCGCGGTGGTCTCCTACCATGACCCTTATGTCAGCGTATATCCCGAGGGACGCAAAGGGAAACTGGGAATGAAATCGATTCCTCTCACCCAGGAAACAATCAAACAAAACGATGCGGTCCTGATCATCACAGACCACGATTGCGTGGATTACAATCTGATCGGCAGGCACGCCAAGCTTGTGATCGATACTCGTAACACAATGGCATCAGTCAAGTCACCGAAAGCACGGGTGGTGCTTGCGTAATGGGTATTCACCAGAGAGCCTGTCAGCACAAGGTCGCGCTATACCACCCCACTGTCGCGGCGATCCGTGATCTGGCACGCGGGCTCTTCCTACTGGATCTGGAGGGTTTCCCTGAATCATTCCGGCCCCATGCAGGCCAGTTCCTGCATGTCCGTGTGAACAAGGAAGATCTTCCCCTTCTCCGCCGTCCAATCAGCATTCAGTCGTATCGAGGAGGCGTGGTCTCTTTGCTCATCCGCGAGGTGGGTCTGGGGACACATATTCTCCATGAGAAAAGAACTGGTGAAACACTGGATGTGCTTGGTCCCTTGGGAACCACCTTCACATTACCTAAAGGTGGTGAGCGAGTCCTCATGGTGGGGGGTGGAGTGGGGGTGGCTCCGCTCTTGGCCTGTTGCGAGGAGGCTCCACCTGGGGTCCTGATCGATTTCTGTTATGGCGTGGCCACCGCCAACGAAATCCAGGATCTGGAGCCTTTCCAGAACCGCCAGGATGAGATCCGTTTCCATTTCTCAACCGACGATGGAAGCGCTGGTGTCAAAGGGTTCTGCACGGATCTCGCGGCACGTCTCCTGGATCAACAAACCTATACACGGATTTTTACCTGCGGTCCCTGGGTGATGATGAAGAAGGTTGTTGAGTTGGCATCGGCATCTGGTCTTCCAGTTGAGACCTCGCTCGAAGTTCAGATGGGATGCGGCCTGGGAGCCTGCCTAGGGTGTGTATATGAAACCCCGGAGGGAGATTTCATCCGGTCCTGTATCGATGGGCCGGTTGTGGATGGCCACGGAGTTGTTTGGGAGAGGAAATGATCACTCCCTCGCTTGAAATTCAACTGGGATCGCTGCATCTGAAGAACCCGGTGATGCCCGCATCGGGAACCTTTGGATATGGGGAGGAGTTCGCTGGGTTGATTGACCTGAATGAACTCGGGGCTATCGTCAGCAAGGCCGTCTCAGTTCTTCCAAGGCATGGCAATCGGCCTCCCCGTCTGGTTGAACTGAAAAGTTCTCTACTGAACTCGATTGGGCTGCAGAATCCCGGCGTGGATGCTTTTTTGGAGAAAAAGATCCCCTTTCTCGAGAGCCACACTCCACCCCTGATTGTGAATGTGGTGGGTGACAGTATCGAGGAATACCGCCAGGTGGTGGAAAAGCTGGATCCCCATCCCCGTGTGAGTGGATTCGAGATCAATCTTTCCTGCCCCAATGTGAAGAAGGGTCTTGAATATGGAACCACTAGCGCGGGGGTAGACAGAATCACCTCCGCCCTTCGGAAGGTGACCCGGAAATCGCTCTGGATCAAGCTCTCTCCCAATGTCTCCAATCCCGCCGATCTGGGACGAGCGGCGGAGTCCGCCGGAGCGGATGCCATTGTGGCGATCAACACTCTCGGAGGTATGGTCATCGATATTGAAAAGCGCCGTCCAGTTCTCGGGGCCTGTTTTGGTGGTGTCTCCGGTCCGGCTGTTAAACCGGTGGCGCTCAAATTTGTCTGGCTGCTTTTTGAAGCAGTCTCGATCCCCGTGGTTGGAGTGGGAGGAATTTCGACTGGGGAGGATGCGGTAGAGTTTTTCATGGCGGGCGCCCGGGCTGTCCAGGTGGGAACCGCCAATTTCGTGAATCCACGCGCCATACCGGAAGTCATCGTCGGCTTGAAAGAATGGATGATTCAACATGAGGTCCCCGGAATCCACCCCCTGGTCGGTGTGGCCCATGGACAGAGTTGACACTTCTCGCCTTTCCTTGAAACAAGATCTTACGGTATCATGGCTTTCAATAGTGAACATGTGGTTGGGTAAGGCCCTCCATCAATATCATCTGGGAGAAAGCGAGCAGCATGATGAATAACACAGGCCAGTTCAATATCCGGGATGTAGACCGCGACACTGCATCAGCGGTCATCGAGCTCGATGGCGATCTAGACTACTCCATATACACTGCGTTCAAGAAAGCGATCAGTGATCTGCTTGCTCAAGGCATCTGCAATATCACCTATGATCTCTCGAAACTGACTTATATCCAGAGTCTGGGCTTGGGAATTATCATGTGGTCTTATGTGGAGCTGGAGAGCCGTGGTGGAAAGATCTCCATCGCGGGAGCCAACGATAAGATCAAGCAGGTCTTCGTGGCCACCCAGCTCGATAATCTTGTGACTCTGCAGTAAGGGCGCGCTCCCTTGCAACCGGCCAGTAAGATGTACCCCGCCCTAGTTGTCATGATCGTGGCCATCTGTCTCTTGAGTCCCGGAGCCACGGCCGTTGAGAGTATTGAAACCCGTTGCCTTGAGGTGGTCCGTATTTACGCGGATGCCATGCTTGCCCATGGGAGGGACGTCTACGGAACCACCCATTCTCCTCTTATCACCAGCGTCCTGGACCGCGAAACGCTCTGTCTTCCAGAGGAACTCCCCCCCATCGAGGGGATCCGTAAATCAGACCGCTCCTACTGTGGTGGAAATCCCATGCATGATGAGAACCTCTATCTATTGCTTGAGGATCTTTCCACCCTGACTAACGATCCAGATTACCGGGATGCGATGCGTGAGTCACTCCGGTTCTTCCTCAACCATGCCCAAAGCCCGGTGACAGGATTGTTCGCCTGGGGAGAGCATCTCTACTGGGACTTCAAGACCGAAGCAATGGGTGGTATCGACAAACATGAGTTCTACCGCCCATGGGTCCTTCTCGGAACGAGTTACCGTATTGCGCCCGAAGCCATGGTGGATTATGCGCGGGGGCTCTGGATGCACCAGATCTCGGATCATACCCAGGGCCTTTTCAGCCGTCATGCAACTTGGTCCGGGCATCACCCCGAGGTAGGACATGAGTTTCCACGTCATGGTGGTTTTTATATCGCCCAATGGGGTGAGGCCTACCGGCGTAAAAGGGATCCCCTTTTTCTGACTGCCATCGATTCTCTGGTTAATTATTTCGAGCGGGTCCGGAACCAAGCGGATCAGTTGTTGCCGAATGTCAATCCAGAGCAGCCGGGGCAGCAAGTTCTCTGCTGGCCTCTCAGTCAAGTATCGCAGTCCATTGATCTAGATAATGCCGCTCTCAAGGTACCCCATCCCTTGGCCGCCACTCTGCGGAAGACAGCCCATCGGAATGATGAAGGTTTCCTCGCGCTACCGCACAACTTCGAGGATCCCAGTAAAGGGATTGTCAGCGTGACCGGTTTCCCCCACGGACAGAACGGCACCCAGGTGAGGTATTGCCCTACCTGGGCGAGTGGTTATGGCATCGCCACTAAAGCTCAAGCCGCCATGACATGTTATGAGCGGTATCTCCAGACACGCGATTCCGCTTACCGGCGCCTGATTCTCGACACAGCGCGCCTTTATCTATCCTCAGTACCGGACCAGTCC
>CAZORO010000265.1:6533-7574 GCA_964581845.1 uncultured bacterium | reverse complement strand
GTTACATCACCTCGATTCCTTATGAACCCTTCGGAGACACCTACACCCTCGGTTTCTGGACCGCCATGCGGGGAGGAGAGTCGGATCCGCCTTATACAGTGATTCGCAACACCGCAATCCCCGCCTACCAGTGGCCGGTTGGGGCGGTGGTCACGAATAACGCTGATGTCACAAAAGCAGCCGGAGGACCTGTGCCCATCAGCCGGCAGTGGAATAACGCAAGCTTGCACTCAGCCTACATCTATTACAGCTCCGGGCCAGATCGGGTGGATTCCACAGTGTGGGGAACACCCCAGTTCTACTCGCCAACCAATGGAACCAATTCTTTTGGAGATATTTATGCATTCGGGCCTGGAGCCCCCGTCCTCGATAAGTCAAAGCCATTTCCGAGAAACTGCGATAGGGAAGATTACAACTTTTGATCAAAAACGCTCGCTGGCCCCGGAGTTCAACTCCGGAGCCAGCTGTATGTACTTGTTGTTGCGTAAATTAGTTTCCAACGTGGGCGAGAAGCCGCTTACCAATCATGGGGTGGCGCAATACCTTAAGGGCTTTCATCTCGAGCTGGCGGACCCGTTCGCGGGTCACACCCAGCATCTGTCCCAGCTCCTCCAAGGTGTAATACTTCCCATCCTTGAGGCCATAACGCAAACGTACAATCTCACGCTCACGTTCGGGCAGGTGGGTCAATGCCTCCTCAAGATCACTCAGGGCGCTCTGCTCTTCAAGGCTATCCAGGGGCGAATGATGCGCCTGATCCGGGATCACCTCGGCCAGTTCGAGCTTGCCCTCCTCATCAATAGGAGTGTCCAGCGAAACGAACGACAGGGCAAGGTTCTCCATCTGGCGTAACCGTTCCGAGGTTTCCCCAATCTCATGGGCGACTTCATCCATGCTCGGTTCACGTCCCAGCGAGGAAGTCAAATGATCCTTGACGCGCTGGACCCGCCGCAGGTTGTCCTGAAGGTGCACCGGTAAACGGACCGTGCGCGAGCGGTCTCCAATCGAGCGTGAAATGCTCTGACGGATCCAGTCAGTCGC
>CAZORO010000265.1:0-6514 GCA_964581845.1 uncultured bacterium | reverse complement strand
GGATCAGGTCCAGGAAAGGCAAGCCCCGGTCGCGGTAACGCTTGGCCACTGAGATAACCAGACGTAAGTTTGCCTCCGCAAAGCGTTGCTTGTTGCGAATCAACTCGTTCTGGTACTCCTCGATCCTGTGGCAGATCCAAGTTAGCACAGGCAAGGGAACACCGGCTTCACGAAGCAGGGCCTCACGATCCCGATGGATGTCTTCGATGTCTTGACCAAGGGCGCTGACAAAGGTTTGTGGCGCCGAAAACTTGCGTTCAAGAACTGCCCAACCTTTTCCTGTTTCCTTAGCACGATTCACCTGACGCAGGAAACCAGATTCGGTAGTCCCCGCATTTTTCAACTTACGGTCATTTAGGTCTTGCCGCCGTTTGAGATCACGGATTGACCGCTCGATCGCCATCAGACGATCAGGAATTCCATTCAACCAAGTATGATGGACCGCATTAGCACGGAGATATTCCTCGGCCTTATGCAAAACCTGGGTCTGAGAGGGGCTCAGACCACTCCCTTTCCACTCGGGATTGGCTGAAAGAAGTTCCTTGCGGTATCTCTCCATCCTACGGGCCAGACGAAGCATGGTCGCACGGGTTTCTTCGCTCAAGGGAAGCGCCGAGGTTGGAAGTGAATCTGGATCCACATCCTCTTCCTCCTCTGACTCTATCGCCGGACGGCTGGCGATTTCCTTAAAACGCTGCACACCCAGCTGAGTGATCCCAATCTGAGCAAGGATACCCAACCGAGCCTCTTCCATCCTTTCGGAGAGCGTAACCTCATCTTCTTTGGTTAACAGCTTGGCTCGTCCTGACTCCCTCAGCCAAGTAGTGATCAGGTCAACACCCTCGCTGGAGTTGAAATCACCATCGAAATCAAACCCAGCTTCTTCGGTGGTTGGCCGCCTTTCTTCAGTCTCGTATGGGGTGACCATGATTCCCTCCCGCCGCGAATCAATCCTGATTCAAGCATATCCAGGATCGGTCCAAACGGCATGTGTATTTAGTAGAACGAATGGTATGACGTGGAGGAACGGTGTTTATTCTAGGAAGACCGGCCGCAGGGCCCAAAAATAGGCTTTTCGAAGACAAAAACGGCCATTTTTTCAAGAAAAATCGATTTCATCTATTTGATATTACTGGAGTTAATAAAGATGAAGAGACTTATCCCTTGACAAGAGAAAAAAATGAATTCACTCCTCCGGTTTTCCACTCTCAGGCAGAACAATCCGGAAAAGAGTTCCCCCTTCCGGTGGGGTGGCTAGTGAAATCGTTCCCCCCAGATCCTCTATGATTGTTTTGCAGATATAAAGCCCGAGACCACTCCCTCCCTTGCTTGTGGTAAAGAAGGGCTCAAATACATGTGAAGCATGGCCGGGTGGGATACCCGGTCCCGTGTCTATCACTTCAACCACCGCGCTGGATACCTCACATGTCTGATCCGCGGACAGGGTGATCACTAAGTTCCCTTTTCCCCGCATCGCCTGGTAGGCATTCAAAAAGAGATTCGAGAAAACCTGCATCAAGCGGGTGGGCAAGGCCCTGACAAGAGGTATCTCTCCTTGGACATCCACTCTGACTTGGACATCATTCCGTTCATACTCCACTAAACGAAGGGACCTCTCCACCAGGTCGATCAGGTCGCAGTACTCGGGCTCGGAGGAGCGCCGGCGGGCAAAATCCTCCAGACCAGAGTCCCTGAGCATGGCCAGAAATAAATCACTCTGTTCAGCGATATCCTTGAGGGATTCCGGGGAGAGACCATCCCGGCATTCCTCACGGATATGGATAACCGGTTTCTTGAGATCATGTAGCAGCCCGGCTGAGAGCTTACCGGCCAATGACAGTTGTTCAAGTTGGATTAACTCCTGCTTTTTCTGCTCGAGTTCGAATTGGCTGGCTTCATAGCGCTGGCTCAATCTCGAAAGCCAATAGAACAAAATGAGCATGAGCAGTAAGACATTCACCGCCGCGAGCAGGAAGGTGAATGGTGTTGACCGTTGACGCCGGGGATCCATCTGAAAGTAGAGATAACCAGAGGGTGCGCTGGGTTGGTGGAATTTGTCGATCAGCTCTTTTTTGATGGTGTCTCTGTTGTCGAGATCCTGGACCGGCCGCCCAATCGAGGCGGGAGGGTAAATCAGAACCTCGGCCTTAGAGACTGGATTTACCCAGGTCAGGAACACAGTCTCCTTGGGATCGCGTGTCAGCCCATCGAAGTACTCTTCCCGCATCTTGCGGAAAAGATGATGGTTGCTCTCATCATCCGGCCGTGCGATCCAACTTACCTTGAAACCTGTAGCGAGAGCATCAGCCAGACGCTCTATTTCATCCTTGGCCTTATTCTTCAAATGATTGAAAATCAGGATAGTTGCCAGTCCCCACGCTAAGAGGAGAACAAGAGCCACGAATCCTGGCCGGACAGCGGTCCGCCAAGCCCGGAAAGGGGAGAGTTTCATGGCGCCACTGACTCGAAGGATGAGAGTGGTTCCAGTTCCTGAGCCAGCTGGTTCAAGACTCCGGTGTTGGGTTCCATCCACCGGTAGGGAAAACGCTCGCGGAGGAAGAATCGTTTAAGATTAAGGCAGATACCGGGATGTTTTCCGAGGAAATAGGAGTTAACCAAAAGTGGAAAACCGGGTAGCGAATCCGCCGGGATGGTGGAGAGCACCCGGAAGGGGAGTTCCGCGATAGACTTCTTCCCCAATTCACGCTGCACCAAACGGAATCCTGGCCCCTCAAGAGGCAGGAATGCTGCCTCGATGGGGATCTCTGTCGCCAATCCGGTAGCAAGTCTGAGAAGAGCATCCGAAACCGATCCACATGTAGTCAGCTCATAATCACCTGTCCCCTCGGTCAATCCCTCACGCATTCGCTGTTCAGGTCCACGCAGAAGCTCGGCGCGTTGAAGCGCTCCCCCCAGCAACGCGGACCGGTGAACGATGGCGGCATGACGCCGTGAGAGATCGCGTATCTCCCGGATAGTGGAATCCTTCCGAACCCAGATCGCGGCTCCCCGCGAACCAGCGTTTTCAGGGGTGGCCTCCTCGACAAGAACTGCATAAGGATCCTCTTCCCGGTTGGATTCCAGGAAGGTTTTTCCAAGGAGATATAAAGCCGGATCGCAATGCAGCAGATGGAATCCCTCACCCTTCAACCGCTCATCTTTGAGACGATCGTAATCCTCAATCAGGGTAATGGTGAAATCCCCAAACCCAGCGTCATGGAGTTCCGCGCCCATCTCGCTCCTGAGTCTCTCTCCAAAATCGCTGAGCTTCTCAACAAGGCTATCCTCCCGTTTTCGTGGAACCAGATCAGCCAGATCGGGGTCTCTCCAAAAGGCAATCCGGAAAGTCCAGGAGGCAAGCGCGGAACGGTCCCCGAGTCCGCCATATACAATCGCGTCATTTTGAGCGGATCCAACCAACGGATGGAGACAAAGGAAAAGAAAAAAGGCCCTGGCTCGAAGCGCGAAGACCATCAGACAGGATTCCTCTCAGCGGGTATCGGAGCCTAAAATTCGAGAGACATCGGGCGCCGCCGCCTCGGCGCTTCGAGGAAACTCATCCCGTAGACGGGTGAGATAGAGAACCACTTGATCCCGCCCTCCGCGTGGATCAAGGGCATTCAGGGTCCGCGCTGCGTTCAAGAGCACGGCGGGCAAGAAATCCGAGGCTGGATAGTCCGTAATGAAGCGTTGATAAGAGGATAACGCGGTGCGCAGCTCGCTCTCCTGACCATGGAAGCACCAGCAACGCGCGAAGTCGATCTGTTCCTTGATATCGGGACGGGCCTCCCAAAGTCCGGGCCGGTTGTCGCCCTCGACCTTGATCTCGGCCAGCGAGTGGAGTGCTTCATCATAACGTCCTCTCCCGTCATTCCCTTTCAGGTTGGCGAGAATACGGGCATACACCAGCTGGGTTTCGATCCGCTCCAGGAGCAGATTATCAGAGGCGCTTCGATAACGTTCCCAAGCATAGGCAGGAGAGGAGAGGCGCTGCCCCAGCCAGCCGGCGCATTGATTGAGGGGGTCGCTGGAGCCAGACTTCTCCTGGAGAAGATAGAAGACGCTGATATCTCTCATCACACGCAAGCCCAACTGGCCGCCTGGATATTGGTCCACAAACGCCTGGTAAGCGGCAAGTCTTTCCTTGAATGACCCAGAGGAAGGCAGACGGCGGAAGGCTTCGGTTTCCCGGATGGTTTTGGAGGCTTCCCGCTCGGCGGCCGCGAGTGGCTCAAATCCTTGCGCGTTCACCGGCGATGAGGTGAAGTAAAAGTGGAAGAAAACCATAGAGAATAGAGGAATAAAGAAACGCATAAGTTGATTGTAGACAATCTGGAGACCGGGAGGGAGATAGTACGTAATCAGGGCCTTTGCAAGTTCCCATTGACCACTGTATTGGCCGCATGATAGCTTAATTTGGAAGTGAAATGCGCCGATTTTTGGCGTCCGGTAAGGGAGACTTCCGCCATGCGCCTCGTATGGGTTCTTATCATTATCGTTCTTGTTGGTTTGGCGCTCGATTGGGTCCGTGAGTCACAAAAGGAGCAGGAGAAGAAGATCGCGGAGACCCCCCACTCGCAGAACTATATCCTGGGGAATCTGGAGCGGGGCAAGACCGAGGCCGCAATGATCACCGTGCACGGGTACGGGCAAGCGATCATGATGTACAAGATAAACAAGGGAACCAATCCTCCCACCCTGCGGGCTCTGGTGGATGAGGGTTATCTCCCCTCAGGATCGGAGAATGATCCCTTTGGTCAGCTTTATGAGATGAAGTATGCCGGCAAGGAGGTAGTGATCACCTCCCCCGGTGCTGATCATGTGAGAGGGACTCCGGATGATATTGTCCAGAGGGTACAGGTTGAGTAGCTGCTGCTGAAAAAGGGTATTGCGGAGAGGATTTCCACCTGCGCAATATGAAAAAAAGGGTGGCAACCTTCAAGAAGGCATGAGAAGATGGCTCCCCCCGCCTTCGGGAGGCACCTGCGGACTGGTGTTGAGTCTCCGTCAATCGGGAGGTCAGTGAAACGTGTCCCAGCTCAGCACAACCCAGGAACTGGCGAAGAAGCAGGTTGCTCTCTTGGGCAAGATGCTGCTCTATTGTGTTGAACACCTGACCCAGGAGGAGCATGAGGTCTACGACGAGCTGGTTGAGGAGCTCGCCGCGCAAGCCGACGCCAAACATGAGATCTCGATCAAGCCCACCGAGGCCGTTGGCCCGGGTGGGAAGCCTGACCTGAGCCAGCACCCTCTCAACAAGAAGCTCCAAGGTCTCAAGCCCGAGATGGTGGTCCGCTTGTTCATCGAGTGCTGGGACAAGCAGGACTTCAAGATGGAGTATTTCTGCCTTTCTGACCAATTCCGCCAGGGGAACCGTTCGCGCCAGACCTTGGATGAATATGTCAACAGCCGTTATGACAAATTCTCCCAGCGCTACATGACCGGACCGATCAGCAAACAGATCGTGGACATCTCGGCGCCGGTGGTGGATGTGGACATGTCGACCGTTCAAGTGGCGGAACGGCATACGGGGAAGAACGAGGACATGATCCTCTATAGGAGTTACAACCTGGTCTTCGAGGGGACGGCCTGGCGGATCTTGGATTTCAAGACCAACCAGAAACGGATCCGTAAGAAGGCATAGTCAACCTCACCCCTGAATCCCTCTCCCAGAATGAGAGGGGACCGATGGCTCCATGAATCATTGACACCGGGGGGGAAGCCGGTATAAATACGAGAACAACAGCGCCGGAGTGGCGGAATTGGCAGACGCGCATGGTTCAGGTCCATGTGGGGGCAACTCCGTGGAGGTTCGAGTCCTCTCTCCGGTACCAACCCTTCGTCATTCTCTGATTTCCCATAAGTTCTGTTTTCTCGACTGCCACACAGTTGCAAGAACATCCCTTAGGAACGCAGAAGATCCATTTGCCCGGGCCCTCGGGGAACCGAATGCCTGGTCAGCCTGGGCGCGATCAGCAAGGACATGGATTTGTTCACGGTGTTACGGGAGGATTTGGAGGAGCTGGAGGGGGAGTAGGGGGGAAAACTCACTTTACATTGGTAAAGAATGAACCCGGATACGGTTTTCCTCGATCACAATTAGACTTCCCTGATCGAGAAACTCCTTGATTGAGTCCATGTTGGCCAACAACAGCCGGAGTTGTATTCTCGGTTGTCTTTGTGAAGAGCGGCGGAATAGAACGACCGAAGGGAAAGACTCCTTCCGTTGAGTGAGGATGGTTCCAAAGTCAGTGTCTGCTGAAAGGATGATCCTGCCCTCATCTTTTGCCTTTTCGAAGATGACGAGATCCTCAGCCATTTCAAGCCCGTAGTCCCGGACATGGACTGCATCGTGGCCTTGTTCACGCAAGCCTACAGCGAGGATTGGAGAAAGCGCGTTGTCGACAAGCCATCTCATTGGACAGCTACCAGAGGCAATTGTCTTTCGCTCACAGCCTCCGCCGCGAACTTAAGCGCCTGATGGATATCGGCTGGCTCAAGGTCTGGAAAAGCC
>CAZORO010000264.1:0-7581 GCA_964581845.1 uncultured bacterium | reverse complement strand
ACCAGACGGACATTTTTGTAGTGTTTAGCGGCCTCATCCCAAAAGGGGGATGTCATGGAGGTATGCCATGTGGATCCACAACGAGACAGATGCTCTCTTATTCGCATCCATCCCGCACTAGTATCGAGAATCTGAATGACCAGGGTGGCCACAAGCAATACCGTTGCCGTCCGGGGAGAGAATCTACGGCTGATACCCACGATGATTGAAAGGACACAGAGATAAAAAACAGGCCAGAAGAACCTGCCGGCTCCACGCATAATGTTGCCCACCATGTACAACCATGCAGGGACAGGAATGTCCATCTCGTAACCACCAATTCCCACCCGGGGAGTGATGGCAAAGATGGTTAGTAGGAATAGGGCTGTGATAAGAGGAATCCACCGTTTGACGATCCTTACCCGCCATGGATATGTGCGTACGAGGGCAATAACCAAGAGGATAATGAGACCTAATCCAAGGTACTGGAATCCATCCAATTCGCCCTCCGTGACGGATATTGCAGGGATCACATGGGACCAGCCGTGAGAATTGACCAAGGCGAGGAGATTCATCCTGTATTGTCCATATCCCCATGTTGTTTTTCCCTCCTTGATCATGAATAAACCCGTCAGCCATAGTCCAAGGACGGGCAACACAATTCCCAGGATCCCCTCGGGTATTTGGGAGAACTGGCGGTGACGTGGATCGATTGCTCTCCCGGTCCAATCCGCCAGCCAAAGAGCCGCCACCATTGCCAGGTGGTAGGCTGAGATAGTGGCCACAATGAACAAATGGAGCGGCCAGATCAACCATTTCCATTTCCATTTAGGTCCCAATACCAAGATCAATGCCGTCAGGATCGTCCAATGAGCCCCAAGGGATGGATGGACAAAGCGGAAAATGAATGTGGGCGAGAACACGAAGAAAGTAGCTCCAAGACACCGGTGGATCATGTGATCGGTGAATAATCCGATAAGTTTCCAACCACAAAAGGCTTGGAGAACAAAACTGCATGCAAGCCACATACCCCAGTATTGGAATGGTTCAGGTAACCAACCAGCGAGAAGTTTGAACAAGAGGTCGAATGGAAATGCGGTAATCGAATAACAGGTGGCATTCCCGATCTCTAGACCGTAGTTTGGATTCGCGCCGGGGGGCAGCGTCCAGGGTGACCAGCGGAAAAACCCAGATGCGAGATAGTTCAGGGAAAGATCATACTCTTGCAACCAGGCGATATTCGTTGGCCATATGATTCTTCCCCCAGTAATGAGTACAAAGGCAGCCACCCCTGTCGCCACAGAGACAATCCATCCGTATCCATGGAAACGCTCGGCTGGGTTTTGGCTGCCAGCTAATGCCACTCCTTTTCCCCTTCACTCAACATGAGCCTTCTTCATAAGCCTGATATGCTCTCTACTCCCGTAAGTCCGTCACGGCTTCATCGAGGTAGCCTTGGAATTCCGCCATCTTGTATGAGAGGAAACAGAACGCATGGTGAAGAGCCAGGTATTCCAGATCTTCCTTATCACCGGAAGCATCTTTCCGAAGCTCATTTAGTTTTGCCAATAAGGTCTCAGCTTTCATGGGTGCTCCTTTGTCGATCTCTCAAGGCAGCTGGATCTTCTGTCGATCCTATCGTAAGCCTTAACCTTTAGACTAGATCAGGGAAATGGGCCGGGAAGGGATGCCACTATTCCCCCAAGGGTGGGTTTGCTTAAATACCACCGCACTCGGGTCATTTCCCCCTTGGCATAGGACCAAAGACACGAAAAAGGTCCCTTTGAAAGGAGCGTTGTTCCATGTTGATCAAGAAATGTTCTCTCTGTTTCCTGGTGGGTCTGGTTCTTATCCCCGCCTGTCAGGCTGTCCAGCTGCGCCTCAAATTCCAAAAAGACAAGGTCGAATCCAATGAGGTGAGCGCCCACATCCAGGGAGATCTGAAAGTGGATGGAACTCAACGTCTGGAGGGCACCGCTACGGGAGACATGGGAGTCAGGATGAGCCAGAAGACCCTCGCAATCGATGAGAAGGGCGTGGCCACAATTGAAATGAAACTTGAGGGGTTGAGCGTCAAGTTGAATTCCGAGGCCGAGATGGGGCAAGGCAAGAAGAACTACGGTATCAACCTGACCGAAGGTGGCGGTAAGGTCATCATTGATGGTGCCACACAGGAGATTCCCGCGATTCCCGAGGTAAAGGCGCAGGCATGGCAGGTCCATATGAACAACCTGGGTACTCCTGTGTCGTTCTCGCTGGACTCCAGCCAGATGGGATCCGAAGAGGCCAAGCAGGTACAGGAGTTGTCTGACTCTGTCGCGAGTATTGTTTCCAAACAGGCCCCTTTGCCCGAGCAGGATGTCAATGTGGGTGACTCTTGGGAGAATATCTTGTCAGTTAAGGAATTGACAACGGCTTTGTCCAAGGAAAATCCCATGCTTAAACCCTTCGCTGATTTGGGGATCGAGGATGTCAAGACGGTGAGTACCCTCAAAGAAATCAGAACCGAGGGCGGCAACGAGATCGCCACGATCAGCTCCGTGACCAACTTCGGTTGGAAGGAAGGCAAGATTCCACTCGGCGTGATTAACATCATGGTAAAGAATCTGGATGTGAAGAGCGAAGCCCTTGTGGATATGGACAACACAGTGGGCCAGTTGTCGCGGACAAGCGCGATTACCACAATGGCCTTCGATATTGTCATTGAAACAGCGCTGGGTGCCCAAGGCGCTGCCAATTATAAAGCTACCGGAAACCTGAAGCTGGAGTCCACAACCATCATCAAGTAAGGGGGACCTTTCTATGCCGATGACTCCATGTGAACGCTGGTTGGCGGCCATCAACCGTCAGCCAGTAGACCGTATCCCCACCGACTTTTGGTCAACCAGCGAGGTTCTCGAGCGCTTGAAAGCGGAGCTTCAGTGCCGGACCGAGGATGACCTATGGCATGCTCTCAGAATCGACCGTGTCCATACTGTGGTACCACGTTATGCCGGTCCAGAGGATCCCGGTGAGAACATCTGGCGCCTCGATCTTAAAGAACAGGTGGTGGCGGATGGGAAGGGTGTTTACAACGAGGTGGCCTCGAGTCCGCTTGCCGGGATGAAGGATCCCGCCGAGCTGGATGATTTCCCCTGGCCATCCCCTGATTGGTTTGATTATTCCCATATCCGCGCCGAACTGGACACCCTTACCGAATGGCCAGTGGCGGGTGGCACCTTCGAGCCTTTCAACCTTTACTGCGCAATGCGTGGGCTGGAGAAAGCCTTCGAGGATGTCGCCGCCAGTCCCGAATTCCTGGAGAAAGCGCTCCAAAAGATCTTTGAGTTTCACTACGAGATGAACCGGAGGATTTTCGAGGCCGCCGGTAAGGATGGCGGAATTCTCTTTTGTTATGTGGCCGAGGACCTGGGGAGCCAGCAAGGCTTGTTGATGAGCCTGGCGAGCATCGAACGATTTTTCATTCCACGTATGAAAGCCATGATCGATCTCGCGCACTCTTATGGGGTACGTGCCTTTCATCATGATGATGGAGCCATCCGTAAGGTCATCCCCCGCATGATCGAGATCGGCATCGATTTTCTGAATCCCATTCAATGGCGTTGCACCGGGATGGACCGCGAGGGCCTCAAACGCGACTTTGGGGACAAGGTGACCTTCCATGGTGGTGTCGATAACCAATACACCCTCCCCTTCGGAACTCCCGAAGAGGTCCGTCAGGAAGTCCTGGAGAATATCCGTATCCTTGGAGAGAATGGGGGATACATCGTTGCGCCTTGCCACAACATCCAGCCTGTCTCACCAACTGAAAATATCCTCGCCATCTATGCCGCTGTCGATGAGTTCTACGGTGTGTAAATGTTTGTCGAATGTATTGGAAGACCTCGCCCCACTACCCCCCTCTCCCATGGGGCGAGGAGGGAAATTCCCACTTCTCCTTAGGGGAAAGGGGGGCGGGGAGGTGCGGTCTTCAGTGGTCCGCAGGCTATCCCTCTTCGCGGTTAGCCTTTTTATTTACTGTTGTGTACCCCTGACAGCTGCGGATTCCACACTCATTGCTCCCTTCGAGTTCTTCCAGCCAATCACCCCTCCCCGTGAGTTTCAGACCATTGCTCACCGGGGGATGATGCAACAAGCGCCTGAGAACACATGTCCCGCCATCGAACTCGCCATCGAAGATGGGATCGAATGGGTGGAGGTCGATGTCCGTCTCACGAAGGATGGCAAGCATGTCCTCTTTCATGATCCTCAGGTAGATGGGAAAACAAATGGACGGGGAAAGGTGAAGGACCTCACTCTTGCTGAACTGAAGGGGCTTGATGCGGGTAGCATGTTCGCTCCGCGTTATGCCGGAGAGAAGATTCTCAGCCTCACGGAGTGTCTCGGGCTGGCCAAGGGACGGATCAATCTGTACCTGGATTGCAAGGAGATCGATCCAGAGCTTCTTGCATGTGAGGTGTTGGGCGCGGGTCTGGAGAAGCAGTCGGTGGTTTTTACGGATCCCGAGGTTTTACGGAAGGTTCGCGTGGCCTCGGTGGGACGGGTTCCGGTCATGCCCAAGTGGAGAGGGGAAGGAAATCTCAAGGAACTCCTGGATTCTCTTCACCCGGCGGCTGTAGAAGTGGATGCCGACAAGGTGACCGTGGAACTCTGTCAACAGCTCCACGGCCAGGGAGTCAAGGTCCAAGTCAAAGTCCTTGGTGAGTGGGATAAGCCGGAATGGTGGGGAAAGTGCATGTCCGCCGGAGCGGATTGGTTCCAGACTGACCTTCCGGAAGAGCTCATCGCTTATGCCTTCCACCGGAAACACCCCAAGAATCCAGTGGCTTTTTCACTTCACCGGGGTGCCTCTCGATATGCCCCGGAGAATACCTTGCCGGCGTTCGAGAAAGCGGCCCAGCTGGGGGCGGATTTCATCGAGTTTGATGTGCATACCACCTCGGATGGGGGTTTCTTCCTCCTGCATGACGGCAAGCTGGACCGGACCACGAATGGGAAAGGTCCCATTTCGGCATGTGCCTCCTCCGTGGTGGCGTCTCTTGATGCGGGTGCTTGGTTTGGGAAGCTGTTCCGGGGCCTAAAGGTTCCCAGCCTGGAGGAGTTCCTCTCCACTATCCCTGAAGGCATGAGCCTTTATTTCGATGCTAAAGACATCGCTCCCGATGCATTGGTGAAGGCGCTTGAGGAACATCATCTCATCGAGAGGACTGTGATCTATCAAACCCCGGACTACCTCATCCAACTGAAGGAAATCGCTCCTCAGCTGCGGCGGATGCCACCACTCGGATCGATTGAGCAGATCGTTCCTACCGCCGGGAAGGTCCAGCCATATGCCTTTGATGTGTCTTGGCACGCTCTCTCGAAGGAACTCATTGGCCAATGCCATCAAGCCGGTATCAAGGTTTTCTCCGATGCGCTTGGGAAAAATGAACGCATTGAGGCTTACCTTCAGGCGATGGAGTGGGGCATCGACCTGATCCAAACCGATCACCCTTTAAGACTCATCCGGGCTTTCGAGATACGTTGAAGGTGTGTTGACGCCGGCCCGGGGAATCATTGCGGCTTTGCCGGAAAGGATTCCCATGATGGACTGTTGCATTCTGACTCAGTTGTTGGGACTTGTTACCCTCCTGGCGGTTACACTTGGAACGGTGTCCTTTACTGGCAATCCAGCCGGAGTGACTGATTCCTCAACCATTCACCGCAAGGTTCTGTGCGGTTACCAGGGGTGGTTCCGTTGCCCAGGAGACCGTGCCGATATGGGATGGATCCATTGGAGCCGCCGTAGTGACCGTATCGCGCCCGGCACCCTCACCTTTGAGATGTGGCCCGACATGAGTGAGTATACCGAGGAAGAGAAATATCCAGTTCCTGGATTCACCTACCCCGATGGGACACCCGCCGCGCTGTTCAGTTCGGAGAATCCTAAGACAGTTCAGAGGCATTTTGAGTGGATGAAGGAATATGGAATCCATGGTGTGTGGCTCCAGCACTTTGTGGTGGACCTTCCGGGTGGTCCCAATGAGAACCATTATGAATCCCGGATGCGGGTCCTTCAGAATGTCCGGGAAGCCGCCAACAAGACCGGACGGATTTGGGCTTTGTCCTATGACATGGCCGCCATGCCCACGGACAAGATCTACCAAACCATGACCCATGATTGGAAGCGCTTGGTGGATGCGGGGATTCCCGCGGATACCCGTTATCTCCACGAGGGTGGGAAGCCAGTTTTAATGGTCTGGGGTTTCTATAGAAACCAGAACATCACCCCTGAGGTTGCCAACCGGATTATTGATTTCTTCAAGAATGATCCCAAGTATGGCGTATTCCTTGTGGGAGGTTGTGAATGGGAGTGGCGGACAGAAAACCTGGCGGGTTGGCCGGAGTTTTTACGGCGTTTTGACATGATTTCTCCTTGGAATGTGGGGAACTGGGTGCATGATGCTTCCGGATTGAATTGGGCCTCCACCTCCTATTGGAAGGAGGATCTCGCGGAGGCACGCCGAGTAGGAATGCTTTACCTTCCGGTTCTCTATCCCGGCTTCAGCTGGGATAACCTTCAAAAACTGCCACCCGGGAAATCCAACATCCCGCGCCGCGATGGAGCCTTCTACTGGAAACAGTTTCAAGATGCCGCCGAATTGGGTATCGATATGGCCTATGTGGCCATGTTCGATGAGGCCGATGAGGGCACAGCGATTTTCAAAGTCTCGAACACCCCTCCCACTCAGGCTCATTTTGTGACCAATGGGAATGTGCCGCCGGATGAGTATCTCTGGCTGACCGGGCAAGGAACGAAGATGATCTTGGGGCAACTCAAGACCTCACCCCCCTACCCCCCTCTCCCTCGCAGAGAGGAGGGAACATCCCCCTTGCCCAGTGGGAGAGGGGGGTAGGGGGGTGAGGTCTGATGTGGAGCGCGATTCGGTCAACAAACCATTAGAATGGCGAAGCCAGCACCTGTGCCGCGGCGGGGATGTCTTTGTCGGTCATAGTGCGGATGGTCAGGGGTTCCATGGCGCTTTCTCGGGGTTAAATCCTTGATATATTTATACCAGAAAACTATAAATTATGTCAATTATTTGCGGATGAAATTCAAAAAAACCGTGGGGCGGCCAGCCTTCAGGCCTTTGTTTTGAAACTTTGTTTCCGGCAAGTCGGCAGGGCGGGTTTGCCAGTCGGCGGCGCAGGTGGCCTGCCATTCAAAGCCGGGGTGATAACAGGTTTTTTCGACCAGCCATTCGGCAAGGTCGAGGTGGTCGGTGGCCATACGGAATTCGGCACCCGGTTTCAACAGCGCGTGCAGCTTGTCCAGCATCCCGGTCTGGATAAAACGGCGTTTGTGGTGGCGTTTTTTGGGCCACGGGTCGGCGTTGATGATGAACAGCCTGTCCAGCGACTGCGCCGGCAGACGCGACAGCAACAGCCGCGCATCATCCGGCCAGATGCGGATGTTATCAAGGTCATGCTCGCGCATGTGCAGGCACAGGGCGGCGATGCCGTTGATGAAAGGCTCGCAGCCGATAAAGCCGACATCGGGATTATTTTTTGCGTGCCATGCCAGATGTTCGCCATGGCCGAAGCCGATTTCCATCCAGACCT
>CAZORO010000263.1:0-7666 GCA_964581845.1 uncultured bacterium | reverse complement strand
CAAGATAAAGGGCCGAAAGCCTCTCCCGGTCAAAGTGTTCCAACACGAAATGCCTCCCCGCCTTAGCCAGTCTTTGGCAAACTTCAGGAGAGTTGGCGAGTTCGAGGATCGCCTCGGCGAGACGTTGTGGGTTCTCGGGTTGTATTACCCATCCCGCTCCGCAGGTTTCCACCATCTCGGCACATTCTCCCTTCGCGACGATCAACAAGGGTCTTTCCGAGGCCATGATTTCAAACATCTTGGATGGGAGAACGGTCCTGAAAACGGGCAGATCTTTCAGTACCACCAGGCAAAGGTCTGAAGCCGAATACCATTGTGGGATTTCTTCTCTGGGTTGGGAGTTCAGAAAGGTGACATTCTTGAGTCCGAGCTTGTGGCTATAGGCCATCACAGCTTCTCTTCGCGCTCCCTCTCCGATGAAGAGGAAACGGATATGCGGGTTGTCCTTCAGGAGGTTGGCTGTATCGACAACCACCTCCAGGCCATGCGCCATTCCATGGGTGCCGATATAGGAGACGATAAACTCACCTTTGAGTCCAAGCTCCGCCCGTTTCGCATTGTGGCGCGGGGCTGGGAAGAAGAGTGAACGGTCAATCCCATTTGGCAAAACCAGCACCCGTTCCTCGAGAACCCCCTCTTTCAAGATAGCCTCCCGAATTGATTGGGAAACCGCCACGACCAGCGAGGCATGGCGGTAGAGAAACCGTTCCAGCCCCTTTGAGAGCCATACCAGAATACGATTCCTGAGAATACGCAGTTCAATGGCGGATTCAGGCCAGAGGTCCCGGACCTCAATCACAAAAGGCACCCGTTTGAACACACTCACAAACCACCCCGAAAGCCCTACAAACATTTGAGGAGAGGTGGCAATTACCAGGTCACAAGGCCCGCTGCGGAGAGTTCCCGTGGCAATGGAGGAAAAGAAAAAGGACAGGAAACAGATCAACCGTTTGAAAAAACCACGATTGGCGGCGGGATAGATCCAGCTCCTGAGAACCCTATAACCATCCACATCTTCTAACGAAACCAACTTACCACGGTAGGCTGGAGGAATGACTCCTTTGGGATGATTGGGGAAGGCAGTAACCACTGTGGCCTGAACCCCATCACGCGCCCAATACCGGCATAATTCTGAAACCCGGGCGGAGGGCGCACAGATTTCAGGCGGGAAATACTGTGTTAGGAAGAGAAGCCTCATTGAAGCAGTGAGCCTAGCGCGTTCAAGGACTGTTGGCTATTCGGAAGCGCTTTTCCGAAAAGCACAATCCCCTCGAGGAGGAGCGGTATATCAGGGGGGAACCGCGAACCTACTCTCCGAGGGGATCGGGTGTCAAATCAGTGAAAGTGATCTCGCTGGTGATCTACCGGTAGCTGGAGTCACAAGGAGGCGGGCAGCATGGATCGCACCCTCCACAGCATGGGTTATACCCGCATCCCGGCATCATTCCACCGCAACATGTGTCAAATACAATCGGTGACTGCAAACGAGCGCAGCAGCCACTCATGAGCGTGATGGCAATCACCAGAATCAGAATGCCCACCCCAAAGAACCTGTTCGTTTTCCTCATCGTACATCCCTCCTTGAATGGTTCGATACTTTATCGGAATGTCTCCTTTAGGATAAGACCCTTATAGACACCCTCGGTCGTGTATCCTTGAAGCACCTTCCCAGTACCAATCTGGGATGGAGTATCGGCACTTAATACCCAGTATTAAGGTTTTTCTTCAAGCCTAGAGACGCCAGTGAGATACGATCTACAATAACGGACCTCAAAGCAAGGAGAATGGACTGTGGACCTGATTCTTGAGAAGACATCTGTAGTCAAGATTCTTGAGGAGATTGCAATTTTGCTGGATTTAGCCGGTGAAAATCCCTTCAAATCACGGGCCTATGCCAATGCTGCTCGCACCCTGGAAACAACGGTGGAGTCTCTTTCGGATCTGCTTGTGGAGGGACGTTTGGGAGAGATGAAAGGGATCGGTAAGGCCCTTGAGGGGAAGATCCAGACCTTGGCCACTACTGGACGGCTGGAATATCACGAAAACCTCAAGAGCCAGTTTCCCGCCACCCTCTTCGAGCTACTCAAAGTACCCAACCTGGGGCCAAAGAAAGTCAAGGCGCTTTACTCGGACTTGAAGATTCAATCACTGGATCAACTCGAAGCCGCTTGCCAGGAGGGACGTGTAAAAGGGTTGCCCGGTTTCGGTGCCAAGACTGAGCAGAACATCCTGGAGGGGATCGAGCGGGTGAGAACCTATGCCGCACGAGTCCTCTTACCGGTGGCTGAAGCTGCCGCGTTGCCACTCCTGGAAATGCTCAAGGATCACCCCGATACCATCCGCTGCGGTCTATGCGGATCTCTTCGGCGCCGTCTGGAAACCATAAAAGACATCGACTTGCTCGCCAGTTCAACAAACCCCGCTGGTATTCTCGGTACTTTTGTCTCATTCCCTGGTGCCGCTCGTGTCACCGGCCATGGCGAGACCAAGGCCAGCGTGGTGCTCCACAATGGTATGGCGGTGGATCTGCGGGTGGTCAATGATGAGGAATTCCCCTTCGCGCTCAACTACTTTACCGGCAGCAAGATTCACAACACCCTCATGCGGGGACGCGCTAAAGACCAGGGATTACGTCTCAATGAGTATGCCTTCACCCGGGAGGATGGGAGCCTTATTCGCTGTAAAAATGAGGAAGCAATCTACCGGACTCTTGGATTGGCCTATATTCCCCCTGAGTTGCGGGAGGGATTGCGAGAGATTGAGTGGGCGGAGACTGGTTGCATCCCTCATTTGGCTGAATATGATTGCCTGCGTGGAACCCTCCATTGCCACACCACCGCGAGCGATGGCAAGGCCAGCCTGGAGGAGCTGGCTACCGCGGCAAAAGCAATGGGGTATGAGTACCTGGGGATCGGAGACCACAGCAAAAGTGCCTTCTATGCCAACGGACTGGATGAAAAGCGTTTGTCCAAGCAGTGGGAGGAGATTGATAAGTTCAATTCGTTTGGAGTTCACCCTTCAGGTTGTAAAAGCACCCTGAAGCGTGAACTCCGAACAGTGCTACTCAAGGGAACCGAGGTGGATATCCTCAAGGATGGCTCGCTCGATTTTGCCGAGGAGGTGCTCCATGAATGCGATTATGCTGTCGCCTCAGTCCACACACTCCTGAATCTTGACGAAAGCAGCATGACCGCACGGTTAATCAAGGCCATTGAAAGCCCTGGAGTCACTTTCCTAGGGCATCCTACAGGCCGGTTGCTCCTTCAACGAGAACCTTCTCCCTTCAACATGGCCAAGGTGTTGGATGCCACCGCGCGGAATGGCAAGTGGATCGAGATCAACTCCAACCCCAACCGCCTCGATATGGACTGGAGAGCCTGCCTCGAGGCACGCGACCGGGGTATCCTCTTTTGCATCAATCCCGATGCCCACGATTGCGAAGGTCTCCAGGACAATCGTTATGGGATCGATGTGGCACGAAAGGGTGGTCTCTCGAAAGAGGATCTCGCCAATGCCCGTCCGTTAAGTGAGTTTCTTAATTTGCTGGCCAAGATGAGGGGTTAGAAACAGAGACCATGCCATCCCCCATCCGCATTTACTACCCTTCACCAGTTGAAGTGCAAGGCCAGATCTTTATCGAGGGTGAGGAGCACCATTACCTGACCCGGGTTCACCGCGCTCATGTGGGAGATAAGGTAGTCCTTTTTGGCCACGATTTGCGGGAGAGAGAGGGGGTCATCGAGAGCATCGTACGCGGCAGGTCAACAATCCAGCTGGCTTCAATCCATGAGAGTCAGACTGAACCCGCAATGATGATCACACTCGCCATTGCGGTGGGAAAGGGGAGGAAGCTTGAAGAGATTGTAGAGACGGCGACCGCGTTAGGTGTTTCCAAGATTGTTCCATTCGTTTCGGTCAGGTCAGTGGCCAAACGTTCCCATCCGGACCTCGTAGATAAACTCCGAAAGGTTGCCATCGAGGCCTGCCGTCAGTCCCGGCGTGTACAAGTCCCAGAGATCGGTGAAGTATTAACAGGACTATCTAAAGCCCTCGCCAATGTTCAGGAACCTGAAAGCGAACATTTTTTCCTGGATGAAGCCGGGGGCAGGGATCTAGTTGAAATCGCTTTGCAGATTGAACCAGAAAAAAAGATCGTCCTTTTTATTGGTCCGGAGGGAGGATGGGATGATTCCGAAAGGGGACTCCTCCTCAATTCTGGCGCACGTCCGGCAAACCTGGGTCCGAGAATTCTTAGGACCGAGCTGGCTTCTATCGTTGCGGTTTCGATTCTGGAGAGGATCAGTGCATATAAATCAACAATGCCTTGAAGTGATGAGGTCCTTCACCAGCCGTGCTTTCACCCGGTAGTTTCGTGGTCCATCATATTCAGCTTCCACCTTACGGCGTGCACTCAAAGCCAGTTGCTCCTGCTTGGAAGGGCACTCCAAGAGGTCACGAATGGTATCGGCCAGGTTCTCAGGCTGGTTGGGTGGAACCAAGCGGCCAGTTATCCCATCTTCCACCAGCTCTGGAATGGAGGCAAAGCATGTGGCCACGACGGGAGTGCCCAGAGCCATCGCCTCCATAAGGACCATGGGAATCCCATCCAGGCCATTCTTGCCACGGCAACAGGGCATGACCAAGAGAGCTGCACGGCGTTGCTCCTCACGAACTTGATCCCTTGGCAGTGAACCGGGTAATGCAAGCCGGTACTCATACCCCAGCGAACGGGCAAGCGACAACAGATTCGCCCTTTCAGGTCCCTCACCGATGATCCGGACCTTGACAGGGACCCCCTTTTGAAACAAAAGGCTGGCTGCGCGGATTAGATCTGCGAATCCCTTTGAATCAACCAAGCGTCCCACTCCGAGGAGGAGAGGTTCCTTGGGCATTGCCATAGTGGAGTCCTGTTTCATCCCATAATCTTCTAGCCGGATTCCACAACGGCAGACATGCAACTTGTTTTCAGTGGATTCATATCCTCTTTCCAAGATAAACCGCCGGTTGGCATCGGAGATGGGGAAGATCAGATCCGCGTCCTGGATCCGCTGCCTGAGGTGCGCACGGTAAAGATGCAGGTCATAGCTGTGGGCATTCCAGGAAAAGTTGGTTCCGAGCAGACGGGAACAACCCCAGGCCAGCTCGGCGGGATAATGTGCGAAATGGGCATGACAATGATCGATTCCGAGACGTTGGAGAGGATGTAACGTCTCGAGGATACGCTTCCCTGTGTAGAGGAGCCGGACAAGTTCTTTGGGATGAACCATAACGGCACTAACTTGACTCGCCAACAGGCCAGCGGATCTGGTTGAAACGTTCTTCATCGCTGGTAAAGGATTCGTGGTGGGATAAAGGACACCTATGAGTCCGAGGGATTCTTGTGTCCAGCCACAACTCAGAAGTTGGCCATCAAGGTCGAAGTCTTCAGTGGATTCCCGCTTTCGCGGGAATGACGAGTCAGATCTAGGCCGTAGGCTCACCACCACATTCTCGAAACCTTCCTCCGCGAAGGCAGCAATTTCATCGAGGACGAAGGTCTCCGAGAGAACGGGAAAACCAGATACAAAGTGAGCGATTCTCATAATGATTGGAGTAGTATGCTTCGCACTTCCAATATTTGAACACCACACAACCCAAGCCTATGGTGTATTTCCTGGGATCAAGTGATTACATCTCAAATAAGGCGGTCTATAGTTCTTTACCACTAGACCCAAGGAGACCAAATGGCATCCACCTCGCTTCATGATCTCCGCCAACTCCTCGCCCTCCTGCGGCGGGAAAAGGATCTTGTTGAGATCCAGACCGAGGTGGACCCTAACCAGGAGATCGCTGAAATCCACCGCCGTGTGATCGCGGCGGGTGGTCCCGCTTTGTTCTTCCGCCATGTTAAAGGAAGCCCTTACCCTGTGGTTACAAACCTCTTCGGTACTACACGCAGAGTGGAGCTTGCCTTTGGAACCGTTCCCGTGGAAATCATCCAACGGATTGCCAGTCTGGTACATGGCGGAGCCCCACCGGCCTTAGGAACTCTCTGGCAATCCAGAGATCTTATCTGGCGTGGATTCCGTCTGGGGACCAAGCATTATCGAAACGGTCCAGTGAGCGAAGTGATCGAGGAACCACCCGATCTCACCCAGCTTCCCATGCTCCAGCTTTGGCCGGAGGATGGCGGTCCCTTTGTGACACTCCCACTGGTGTTCACTAAGGATCCCTGTACCGGCGTGCCCAACCTTGGGATCTACCGGATGCAGCGTTACGACAGCCATACCACCGGGATGCACTGGCAGATTGGGAAAGGGGGCCGTTTTCATTTCAATGAAGCCTGCCGTCTTGGACAACCCCTACCGGTTTCCGTCTTCATTGGTGGCCCACCCGCCCTGATTCTCTCGGCCACCGCACCACTTCCGGAGGGTATACCGGAACTCATGCTGGCCAGCTTCCTATTGGGTAAGAAGCTGCCATCTCTCCTGGATGATCGGAGTGGACATCCAGTTCCGATCCATTCGGAGTTCGTTCTTCTGGGCGAGGTGCCACCCGGCGAAACCCGTCCCGAAGGGCCTTTCGGAGATCACTACGGCTACTACTCTTTGGTTCATGACTTCCCGGTCTTCCATTGCCGGAAGGTTCTGCACCGTAAGGATGCCATTTATCCGGCCACGGTGGTTGGGAAACCCTGCCAGGAGGATTTTTTCCTGGGGAATTATATCCAGCGCTTACTCAGCCCGCTCTTTCCGGTGGTCATGCCCTCGGTGGTGGATCTATGGAGCTATGGGGAGACCGGTTTCCACTCGCTTTCCGCCGCGGTGGTGAGGGAACGCTACCACCGTGAGGCCATGGCCGCCGCCTTCCGCATCCTGGGGGAGGGCCAACTCTCACTTACCAAGTTCCTCCTGCTTACCGGCCAAAGGATGGATCTCAAAGACTTTCCTTCCGTGCTCACGCATATCCTCGCGCGTTGTAATTGGGAGACAGATCTCTATATCTTCTCCAACCTTTCGATGGATACATTGGATTATGCTGGTCCCAGATTGAATGAGGGTTCCAAGGGGGTCCTGATGGGACTGGGAGAGGCTATCCGGGAGCTTCCCAGGGAGTGGACTGGAGAACCACCAGAGGGAACATGTAACCCAGCTGTTTTTTGTCCAGGCTGTTTGGTTTTGGGAGGACCGGAGTACCAGGAAGCCCCTTCCTTCGCGGCCAGATTGGCTCAGGATCGAAAACTGGACCCATGGCAGCTCGTAATACTTTGCGACCGTCCACTCCAAGCCTCGTCCAGCCCACTCAATCTCTTATGGACCGCATTTACCCGTTTCGAACCAGGGGCGGACCTCCATCCTGCCTCCGCGAAAATCCACCGGAATCACATCAGTTATGCTGCGCCTATCGTATTAGATGCAAGGATGAAACCCTGGTACCCACGCGAGGTTTTCGCCGCTCCAGAAATCGCCTCGTTAGTTGACCGCAGGTGGAAGGAGTATTTCCCCACTGGAGGAGTGGAGATGGGCTCCAGTGATTTAGGGCACATCACACACTCGTGAAAAGGGGATGAAGACTGAAACAAGAACCAGAGATCAAGCCCAAAAACAGAGTAGCGAATTCATTCTCATGGAATTTCCCTGTACACCATCCCATGATGATTTGTTACCACGCGAATGAGTTCGTTACT
>CAZORO010000262.1:0-7669 GCA_964581845.1 uncultured bacterium | reverse complement strand
GCCAGCGCCCACCGCTCCCGAGGAGACCAGAACCATCTCGCACCCGGCCTGTATCTGGTGCGAGATCCCACGCGCCAAACCACCCACCACAGCTCTATCATAGGTGTCCTTCTCCGAATCAATCAGCGCGGTACCAATCTTGATCACAACACGTTTAAGGGGTTTTATTTTTTTCATCTTGTTATACGGTCAGCGGCTTTTTCAGAATCACCTCAAGACTCGCTCTCCATCTTTTCCGTTGTGGTTTCCGGTTCACCCACCGTTCATAAATCATACCGGGCACGAAGAGGAACAGGGACAACAAAAGATATTCGGGCACTCCCTCGAAGCCCTCCAGGTCCTCCACCTCGAATCCAGCTTCATTTGAGATGCGGGTCACATCCTCCAACCGGTTAAACCGGTAGAAGGTGGGGAAGGTGTCTTCGGGGTTCCGGCCACGGCGGGCATTATACCACTTGTGGAAGGAGTCTGGAGTCATCCGCGCCATCCACCCCACATAATGGTCTTTATTGGGTGTCTTGGCGAGATAGATCCCACCCGGTTTGAGGACACGGCGGATCTCACACAGCGCGGCGGCGGGATCCTCGAGGTGCTCCATCAGGAAAACCGATACAGCGGCGTCGAAAGTAGCCTCCGGGAAGGGCAAAGAAAAAACATCCGCGCGAACCGCCTCATCGACAAAGGGGTGTGATCTCACTCTTGGATCAATGTCGATGCCGACAATCCGCCGTCCGCTTGCACGCCAATCAAGGCCTGTCACCTCTCCCCTTCCAGCTCCCACCTCCAACACTAACGAATGCTCACTCAAAGCACGAATGACCTTCGCATAAAAGTGCTCCAGATCCGTAGGGGTATCGGGATAGAATCGACGGATCGCCGCCGCGGTCAGGCGGGTGGTTTTACGTTGTGAGGACACTTGAAAAACAGCTCGAATCAGGAATCCGCCCACCATTTGGCGGTCTCGGCAAAGGCCTTATCACTGTCTCCAATATTCAGCTCGACTAGTCTCCTTAAGTGTGAAAGACCTTCGATGTCAATCTCAACAAGCCGTAGACCAACTTCCTCTGTCCCCTCCCGCCGCACAATGAGCGCTTTCCCCTCAATCGGGATGGAGGGGGCATCCTTCGTTCCCACAAAGTGGAAGACCACCTCCTCGCCGGAGGAGATGGGGCGTTCAGGATGGACTAAGAGTCCCTTGAGAGAGAGATTCACCACAACTCCTGGGATTTCCTCTCCCGAGACCCTTTTGAGGACAATGGGATACTCGATGTTGATCCGTGTAAACTGTCTTCGTTCATCTTTCACCGGCAGGATCCTCCCATTTGTTGTATAGGTTAGCCTGAGATCCATCTCATACAAGATGGAAGGAACGATAATTAAGACCTTTTCGTGGAATGGATTGCGGATTATTCTTCGTTCACTACCGGTAAGGGGATCAGGGGAAAGGGTAAGGGATGTGTGTTGGCTGGAGGACTAATGAGGTGTTTGGGGGCATGAAGAGATGAAGCTGATTGATTACTTGAAAGCCGAACAGATTATCCTCGATCTACAAAACTCCACAAAGATCGAGGTGTTGAAAGAGGTCTCCGGATACGCCGCGAAATTGGGACTTGTTCCTGATAAGGAAGCCTTATTCAAAGGGCTCTCTGAGCGTGAGAACCTGATCAGTACAGGCATCGGCGGAGGGATCGCAATCCCTCACACCCGTTACGAGGGACCTGAACGCTTGTTCATCATTCTGGCCAAGAGCGTGAAGGGCGTGGAATTCGATGCCCTAGATGGCGAGCCGGTTTTCCTTTTCATTGTCATTGCCGGCCCGGAGAATGCCGACAAGGAACAACTCAAGGTGCTCTCACGCACCGCGCGCTTACTCAAGCAGTCCGAATTCAGAGATCGTCTTCTCTCAATGCAGACTCCAGAGGAAGTCCTCCGCTGCATTCGCGAGGAAGAGGCTCTGTTCTGAGGGAAACTGTCATGCACTTGTTGATTGTTGTGCTTAACCGTGTCGAGAAACTTGAGGAGCTGTTGGAAGGATTCATCGAGCATGAAATTCCAGGGGCAACCATCCTTGATTCCGTGGGGATGGGCAGTGTCCTCGACCGGGAGGTACCGATCTTCGCGGGATTCCGTTCCATGTTCGCTGGCAACCAGCCCAACAGCAAAGTACTTCTCTCCTTGATCCGGGAAGATGCCAAGCTTGAACAGGCTCTCGACTTTGTTGACCATCTGTTGAATGTGGAGGGAGCACCCGCCGGAGCTTTTTCGATTGTGGTGCCGGTTTCGCAAGTCCGTGGCGCTCGCATCCGGTACAAAGCGGATGAATCCCGATAACCGAGTCCGCAAGTCCCTCATCGAAGGAATGCGGGATCTACTTAACCTTCTGGTCCACCTGCAAACTGTGCTTAAGGAATGTGAACTACCGGTCATTCGGGCGGGTGGCGGTTTGACTTTTAGCGGGTTTTCGATCCAGACCACACCATCCGCGCCGGTGGACTGGGTTGGTTATCATATCGACCTGCCCCGACACCTTCTCTACCAGATCCAGGACCGTCCGCTCCCACGCGAGTGTCCCCTCTCCAATCTGAAAGAGATCCAACCTCGCCGGTATGAGCGGGTGTTCCTGATGGAGGATTCCTACTTTGCCTTGGATGAAAGATCTCAAATGGATGAAATCAAATGGTTTATTCAAGAGACAGTTGAATATCTCAAAGGCCTTCCATCCGAACAGGAGAGCAAGTCTTCATCCACGGATTGAAATCGGTGGGGACAAGAGACCAGGGCCGAGACTTCTCACCCCACCAAGCTTTGTGGGAAGATCCTCGTAATGGTGTTGGACCACCCAGTTCTCCGGCCTTGGCCGTCACCTCACACTGGTTTGGAAGGAAGGAGATCCATCATGGGGAAGGCTCATCTCGCGTGGCTGCTGTGTGTCCGGTTTTCTGTTGTCCTTTTGTCCATTATTTCAATGGGAACTGTTCATGCGGTAAAGCTAGGAAATTGTCCACAGGAGAAAAAAATCATGGTAACTCACAAGGAACATCCATTGCCGGTTCTGCTACCGGTTCCGCGGGAAATCAAGATCCTTCCAGGCGAGTATTCCTTACCAGCGACGCCCTCCCTTTCGATCGAGGGTGTTTCCGAGGAGTCCTGTGAACAGCTGAGTCAGCATTGGTTTGAGATTTTCCCTTTCGAGTCAAACACCCCATCGGCGAGGCTTTGTCTGAAACCTGGTGAAATCCCTCATCCACAAGGTTACATCCTGGACATCGGCAAACGGGGGGTCCGGATCACGGGTCATGACGAGCCCGGCCTTTTCTACGGGATCATGACGCTTAGCCAGATTGTCCGCCAATACTCGCTCTCGGGGGATCTTCCCTTTCTCCACATCGAAGACTGGCCGGATTTCCTCAACCGTGGGGTTGTACTGGACATCTCACGCGATAAGGTCCCGGAGATGGAGACGCTCTACACGCTGGTCGATCAGCTCGCCGAGATGAAGTACAACCAGGTGCAGCTCTACACCGAACACACCTTCGCTTACCGCGATCACCCCATCGTCTGGCAGGATGCCTCCCCGATGACACCCGCGCAGATCCGTAACCTGGATGCCTTCTGCCGGGAACGGTACATCGATCTGGTCCCCAACCAGAACTCTTTTGGTCACAGGGAACGATGGTTCAAACATCCCCAGTACCGTCACCTCGCAGAGATGCCCGAGGGGGGCATGGATTTGTGTGCGGTGGATCCCGCCTCAATCGATCACCTGAAGGGGCTGTATACCGACCTGTTGCGGAATTTCAGTAGTGATTTTTTCAACGTTGGTTGCGATGAAACCTGGTCGCTGGGTAAGGGACGAAGCAAGGCGGAGGTGGATGCACGCGGAGTAGGACGGGTTTACCTGGAGTTCCTGCTCAAGATCCATGATCTGGTCACCGCTCAAGGGCGCAAGATGATGTTCTGGGGCGATATCATCATGCAGCACCCCGAGCTCATCCCGGAGCTTCCCAAGGACATCATCGCTCTGGAGTGGGGGTATGAGGCGGAACACCCCTTCGCGGATCATGGGAAGAAGTTCGCCCAGTCCGGTATCCCCTTCTATGTGTGTCCGGGAACCTCCTCCTGGAACACCCTGGTTGGACGGACAGACAATGCGGTGAAGAACCTGCTCAACGCCGCGGAGAATGGTAAGGCCAATGGCGCTATTGGTTACTTGGTGACCGACTGGGGAGATGGAGGTCACTGGCAGTTCCTGCCCATCTCATATGTGGGATTCACCTTTGGAGCGGCGGTTTCCTGGTGCATCGAGACCAACCGCGGCATCAACATCCCACAAGTCTTGGATGTTCACCTTTTCCAAGATCGCTCGGGAGTCATGGGCCGCTTGGCTTGGGACTTGGGGAACTCCTACCAGCAGACTGGTGTTCTCTTGGGCAACAACACCCTTTTTTACTGTCTGCTTCAACACCATATCAGTGGTGCTTTCGCGGGAACGGTATATGAAGGGATGAAGAAAGAGAACCTTGAGGAGACGCTGGCCTATGTGGACAAGGTCATGGCTGCGCTACCACAAGCTGAGATGCACTGTCCAGATGGGGAGTTGGTAACACGCGAATTCATCATGGCCGCTGCCTTGGTGAAGCTTGCCTGCAGGCTTGGATTGGCCAGATGGGAGGCGGGAGGTGTGGGTACTGAGAGCCTGCCAGCCGAGTCGAAGACTCGTTTGGCCGATGAGCTGGAGGCACTTCTGCCCGAATACCGTCAGATCTGGTTGGAAAGGAACCGTTCGGGAGGTCTCAAGGACAGTGTTGGAAAACTAGAGGCACTGCTGACCGTTCTGAAAAGCACCCCAGAGCATTAACAATAGACCACAAAAACGTCTTTTCCGATACTTCCGCATTTCCAGTGGAGAAGGAATCGGCTATGATGGAGAAAGGTTTTGCTAAATCTCCAGATCCGGGAGGTTGAATTTGCAGCATGGGACTCATCTTCTTTCTCGCTGTCTCCGCATTGGTACTTATAACAGCCTATTGGGTGGTGGGCCGGGCTTTGACTCGTGTTTTCCATCTCACCATTGATGCATACACACCTTCCCATACAATGCGGGATGGTTTGGACTACGAGCCGGCACGGCTCTCCTATCTTCTTCCACAACACTTCTCGGCGATTGCGGCGGCGGGGCCAATTGTCGGACCGATTTTAGCGGGTATGTACTTCGGGTGGGGGCCAGCCTGGCTGTGGATTCTTTTCGGATCAATTTTGGTTGGGGGGATTCATGACTTTACCGCTCTGATCGCCAGTGTCCGTCACCACGCCAGATCGGTGGCCGAGGTGGTCCGCGAGTACATGAATCCTCGAGCTTACATCCTTTTTCTCATCTTCATCTGGTTCGCACTCATTTATGTCATCATCGCTTTCACCGATGTGACTGCTGGGACCTTTGTCCAGAAAGCGGCGGTGGAAGGAGGCGATGCCCCGGGTCCAGCGGTGGCGAGCTCTTCGGTTCTCTACCTGTTGCTCGCGGTGGGGATGGGGCTGTGTCTTCGATTCGCGGGACTCCATCCGGTCAAAGCAAAGATGATCTTCCTGCCCTTGGTCGCGGTGGCAATTATCATCGGTCCCTTCATGCCCCTGGACCTTTCTCAATGGATCGATCCGTCACAAACACAACGAGTGTGGGGATACCTCCTCCTGGCATACTGTTTCCTGGCGGCCATGGTTCCAGTCTGGTCGTTGCTCCAACCTCGCGGTGAGTTGGGCGGGTATTTCCTGTATATCGTAATGGTGGTTGCCATGTTAGGAATCAGCATGGGTGCAATCTCTGGGGGACTCCATATCCAGCAGAGTTTCCTCAAGGGTTGGACCGCGACAGATGCCTACGGTGGCGCGGCTCCGCTGTTCCCATTCCTATTCATCACAGTGGCCTGTGGCGCCTGTTCAGGCTTCCATAGCATCGTGGCCAGCGGAACCACCAGTAAACAACTTGACCACGAGGCGGACGCCAGGGCCATCGGTTATGGCGGGATGCTGCTGGAGGGTTTCTTCGCTTGCTTATCCCTGGCAACGGTGATGATTCTGACAAATGATCAGCTTGTTGGGAAAAAACCCGACTTCATCTATGCCACCGGGATCGCCAATTTCGGTGGACGGATTCTTTCTCCCATACTGCCAGAAGGGATTATTCCCACAGGGCTGCTTCTCAAGTTCGCGCTCCTTTGTTTCGCCACCTTTGTCTTTGACACACTGGACGCTGGTACTCGTTTAGCGCGGTATATTCTGATGGAGCTGTTTGGTTGGAAGACCCGTGTTCAAGCCACCATGGCAACCTTCTTGTGTCTTGTTCTGCCAGCCATTGCGATATCGTTACCGCGCGTGGAGTTCGCGGGGAAACCTTTACCCGTATGGCAGGTGTTCTGGAATATCTTTGGAAGCAGCAATCAGTTACTGGCGGCGCTCACACTCCTCGGAGTGACTGTCTGGCTGGCACGTAAGGGGGTGGCTTATTGGTTTACGCTCCTCCCATCCATCTTCATGATGGTCATGTCCCTTTGGAGCTTGGTTTTGATGGTAATCCCTTATCTCAGTGAATGGCAAAGTGGTGCCACGATCCCCGCTCTTCGTCACATGCAGTTCGTGGTGTCGGTTGTTTTGATATTACTCGCGGTCTGGCTCATCGTGGAAGCGATCATTACCTGGCGTTCAATGATCCGGCCGCGCAGGGGAGCTGTTGAGGAATCCTATGTGGAGGCAGGGTAGACAATTTATGCCAGCAAACTACCGCACCGGGATCGGGTATGATGTTCACCAGACAGCTGCGGGAGGACCGCTCCGTCTGGGAGGGATTGATATCCCCTCGGAGATCCATCTCCTGGGGCACTCGGATGCGGATGTTCTCGCCCATGCAATCACAGATGCCCTTCTCGGCGCGGCAGCATTAGGGGACATTGGAGATCACTTCCCACCATCGGATCCGGCCTATCGTGGCATCGACAGCATGATCCTCTTGCGGCGTGCACTCGATACTGTCATGGAGCATGGCTTTATACTCGTCAATGTGGACGCCACGGTTCTTGCTGAGGCACCCAAGCTCGGACCTCAAAAGCAAGCCATGGCGCACCGTCTGACCGAAGTTCTTGACCTAACTCCAGGACGAGTGAGCATCAAGGCCACAACGAATGAACATCTGGGTTGCATCGGACGTGGTGAAGGGATCGCCGCCATGGCGGTGGTCCTGCTTGAGATGAATACGAATGGATGACCGTTACCTCCGTTTTCCAAGATGGCTGGAGATTGCCGGGTTTCCGCGAATCTTGACGGAGTCTCTGGGAAGGGAGGCATGGCTTGTTTTCCGGCGTTTGGTTGAGGAGGACATCCTCCAAAACCTTTTCCCTGACTGGGTCGATCTTGCTCCTGGTCCAATGGCTGCCCACTGCGTTCTTACTGACGAATGTCTTCAGTCTGTGTTTCTCTCATTAGGAGAGCACGGCTACCTGCGGATACGTCAGTACGGACAGAATCCAGCGATCTACCAGTACAGGATTGCCCGTCCGCTCCCAATCAGTCTAAATAAGGAGGATTTACAGGAGAAACTGGCGGCGGCGGGTCTACCGGACCAGCCTGAGGTGTGGCGATATTGGGAGGAGAGCGAGGGAGATACCAAGTACGAGCGGAT
>CAZORO010000261.1:0-7734 GCA_964581845.1 uncultured bacterium | reverse complement strand
GGGATTTCCCTGTCCGCCGTTGTCCATCAGACCTCAAGGCCCCAGCTCTTCAAGGGAATCATGGCGGTGGTTCTGGCCCTGACCATGTTGAATTTTCAATCACGCTGGTGTTGGCTGGTGAAGTGGTATGGACGGCCTTACTTCACACGTGCGGGACATGAGGAGTTCCTGCAGCGTTATAATCAACATCCCGAACACAACAAGGTCTGGGCGGCGCTCCCCGGTCTGGTTCCCAAGGATGGGTACATCCTCGGCCATGGGGTCCGTTATCCCTTCGGTATCCCCCGGCGGGTGTATTGCGTATGTGATTATGAGGAGGAGCTCTTTCCTCAACTGCTGCGTCAGTATGGAAGCTGGGAACCTATCCTCGGTGTGCTCAAAGAGATGGGCTTTACCCACCTTATCCTTGATGGTACACCCCCAGACCAGCTGATTGGGGAGGAACCTACCCCCGCTCCAGAAGTCCAACCCGGATTTCGTCCGCAGGAGCGCATTGGAGATCCCAGCCAGGGTTGGCCGCCCGAGGAATGGCTGGATGCGCATACGGAGCTTCTGATCGGGGTGGAGGGGTTAGAGCTACGGAAATTGCTCTATTAACCCCCGTTCCCCCCTCCACCAACCCCCGTTCTTCTCCCGCCGCTGGTTTCCATGACAGGTTTCTCCAAAGACAAACTCAAGGAGGTCCTCTTTCCATGCTTGTTCCCTTTCCTCTGTGTGGAGACAGCCAATCCATCATCCAGACACGCGAGCTTCTCATCCAAGCGGCGAAAACCTGCTTCCCAGTATTACTCACAGGGGAGTCCGGAACAGGAAAACAAGCCGCCGCGGAGTGGATTCATCATCTCTCCCCACGCAATCGTGCCCCCTTCATCGAGGTCAATGCTTCCTGCTGGAATGGGAGCTCCATGGTGTATTCTCTCCTTTTTGGACATGAAAAGGGGGCCTTTACCGGGGCGGACCGGACCCACAAGGGGTGCTTTGAACTGGCACAAGGAGGAACCCTGTTTCTCGATGAGATCGGCGAGCTCGATTCCATGGTCCAACCCATGCTGCTCAAGATTCTGGACCGTGGACGGCTAGAACGTTTGGGGGCTCAAGTGCTCAAACAGATCGATGTACGTCTGATCTGCGCCACCAACCGGGACTTGGATCACGAAGCGTGGTTGGGACGGTTCCGCCAGGATTTACTCGCGCGCATCCGTTGCCTCGAAATCCGTCTCCCTTCTCTGAGTGACCGGCTGGAGGATCTTGAGGTTCTGTGGGAGGGGATTCGCAATTTGAGGGGATTGTCCGTGGCAATGCCGCCTGGTCTGCCAGAAAGAATCCGTGCCGGTAAATTGTCTGGCAATCTGCGTGGACTGGAAAAAATAGCCATTCAAAACGCTGTGTGGGGTGAGACTTCGCTGCTCCCATGCTAAGCTGTGTTCCTTCACTGGCAACTCTGCACGGAAGGGAAGGGAAAGTTTTAATGACACGGATAGGTGTAATCGGTACTGGTGGAATCGCGGGAGTCCATATGGACAACCTCAAAACCATCGAGGGAGTCGAGATCGCTGGTCTTTGCGACATCTCGGAACAGGCCCTAGCCTCGCGCCAGGAGCTTTTCGGCGGGAAAGGATACACGGATTTTCATGAAATGCTGGAAAAAGAACCGTTGGACGGAGTTCTCTTGTGTACTCCTCCGGCGGTGCGTTATGAGCCGATCGCGGCCTGTATCCGCAAGGGGGTCCCGGTCTTTGTCGAGAAACCGCCCGCGGTGAGTCTTGAGGAGGGAGAACGGATCCGTCAGCTGCTTGAGCGTCACGATCATCCGCATTTTGTCGGCTTTGTTTTCCGTTGGACCACTTTCCTGGAGCCGGTCTTAAAAATTGTGAAGGAGCATCAGATCTACGGCATTCAGAGCCATTATTACGCTGACATGATGTTTCCCGAGGCGCGTGCCCGTTGCGCCAAGGTGTATTACGACAAAGCTCTATCTGGTGGCATGGTGGGAGACCAGGCCCTGCATATCATCGACTTGATCCGTTATCTCACCGGCGCCGAAGCACGTACCATCTCCGCTTTTGGAAACAATATGCTCTGTCCTAAGGAACCGGGGATCACGACCGAGGAGACAGTCGCTTTTCAGATGCAGCTGGACAATGAGGTGGTAGTCAATCATCTGCATACTTGGGCCTTTCCCCGCTGGGAAATTGTCATGCAGATTTTCGGCCAGGGTTTTGATCTGACTCTTAACCTGGGCGAGAACCGCGTGACCGGACATGTGGATGGCGAGGATATCGAGGTATGCCAGACAGAGCAGCTCCACCGTCCACTCATGGAGACCTTCGTGGAGTTCACACAGACACGTGATCCGGAGTTGGTCAAATCAGATTATTCCGATGCGCTGAAAACTCAGGCCTTGACTCAAGCCGTGGATCAATCGGTGGTCAGTGGAGAGATGGTTCGGGTGGGTTAGTTTTCTCTAACAGACTGAGTCTTGCTATATGGATTCCCGCCTATGCGGGAATCCATTAAAACCGTCATTTTCCGAAAGCGGGAATCCATGGTGAGACCACAACGTCAAGTTAATTAATGGCTGATAAGCATACCCATTCTGGGGAGGCGGGCATGGTCATCGACCGGAATTGGTGGAAAACCTTTTTTGACACGGAATACCTCGCCTATCATCTGGGACGGCCGCAGGAGGATACAGAGGCCGAGATTGCACTTATCCAGAACTTGCTCGGTCCCGGAGAGGGGCGCCTGCTTCTGGATGCCTGTTGTGGGTATGGGCGTCACTCCATTCCTCTCTCGGCTTTGGGTTGGCGGGTGACTGGACTGGATTATTCAAGCGGTCTGTTGGGTCTTGCGCAACAGAAAGCCTTGCGCACAGACAAGGTTTCCCATCGCTTGCCTTTCTGGGTGCGCGGTGACCTGCGTAAAATCCCCTTCCCGCCGGTTTTCGATGCCGCCATCTGCATGTTCACGTCACTCGGATATTGCGAGAAGGAAGCCGACCACCGCGCGATGATCCGTTCGCTGGCGGATTCACTCAAGGAAGATGGACTTCTGTTGCTTGATGTGGGGAACCGTGACTTCCTGGTACAACACCCCGACGTGGTCCGTAACTGGTGGCAACGTGGTGAGGAGACCATTCTGGAGGAGACCATTTTCGATCCGGTCACCAGCCGCGCGACGACCACCTGCACTCTGATCGGCGCGGATGGTGGCAAACGTCACAGCCAGTACCGGATCCGGTTGTTTAGCTTTCATGAACTGGCCGGAATTCTCTTCAACCTGGGTTTCGCCATCGAGGCCGCTTGCGGAGGATATCAACAACAACCACCCCGGCTCTCGGCGAAGCGGATCATCCTTCTTGCAAGGAAGATTCAACTTGCACTTGACCGTACTGGACTTGACTGCTAGATTTCTACTCGAAAGTGGGGGGCAACTCCCACTTCTTTTTTTGTCAACCGACCGTGGTCTTCAAACCCCCTCGGATGGACCAGACAAGAAGAGAGAATTGGCCCCTCACGCCAAAGGACTGTCCAGACAAGGTCTGAGAGGAATGAGTCCGTGCCGGTTTGAGGGATGCTTGTAGGATTCCCCAGCCAGAGCCTGACTCAACCCGTCAAACGGAAACGAGCACATGAGCAGAGAAACATGGGACTTGCTGCGGCGTATCGCCAACGAACGCAACATCTCGATTGAAATTCTGGAGGATGCACTTCAGGCGGCGCTGGTTTCCGCATCCAAGAAGATGCTGGATCCGGAGCTGGAGGTCACCCGGGCCGCGATTGACCCTAAAACAGGCGAATACCGTGTCTATGCCCAAAAGATGGTGGTTCCCGAGGTGGTCAATGAGGCGCGTGAAATTTCACTTCCCGAGGCACGGCTTTATGATCCAAACGCGCGTCTGACTCAAAATGTGGAGATTGATGTCACCCCAACCGATTTTGGACGGATCGCGGCGCAGAATGCCAAACAGGTGATCACTCAGCGCATTCGCGAGGCGGAGCGCGAGATGGTTTTCGAGCGCTACTCCAACCGCATTGGTGAACTTGTGTCGGGAACCGTGCAGCAATATGAACGTGGCAGCGTGATCGTCGATATCGGTTATGCCGAGGCGTTGTTGCCCTTCAACGAGCAGGCCAAGGGTGAGCGCTACCACTATGGAGACCGTGTGCGCGCCATCATCCTGGAGGTCAACCAGACCGCGCGTGAAGCTCAGGTGGTTCTTTCACGTAAGAGTCCGGACCTGGTTCATAAGCTCTTTGAACAGGAAGTCAGCGAGGTCCGTGATGGAACCGTGGTCATCAAAGCGATTGCCCGCGAGCCGGGGAAACGTACCAAGATCGCGGTCATGTCGACCAATCTGGATGTCGATCCAGTCGGTGCCTGTGTGGGCATGAAAGGCTCACGTGTGCAGATGGTGGTCCAGGAGCTCAAGGGAGAGCGGATTGATATCATCCCCTATAGCGCGGACAAGGCCAAATTCGTCATGAATTCCCTGAAACCCGCCGAGGTGGAGTCGGTCGAGCTCCAGCCGGATGGCAAGAGCGCGACGCTGGTGGTGAAGGACGACCAGTTGTCGTTGGCGATCGGCAAGGGGGGGTTGAACGCCAAGTTGGCCTCCGAGCTGACAGGCATCCATATCGACATCGTCAGCGCCTCCGAGGTGGAGGCCAGCGAACGTGAGACACGGGAGATGCTGGCCTCGCTTCCGGGAGTCGATTCCGAGACCGTGGAGTTACTCATGTCCGCCGGTGTCTGGTCATATGAGGACGCGGTTGAATATGGAGTGGATGGACTCGTGGAGACAGCGCGGCTGGAGCCAGCCCTGGCTGAGAAAGTTTTCGAGGGTGCGAAGGCCTTTCTGTCGGGTGAAGCGATTCCGGCCTACCTTCGTCCGGAAACAATAGAAGAGGAAATCCCGGCCAAGCCGGTTGAGGAATAGCACGCGGATTCCATGGATGGAGAGGGTCTCATGTAAACGGCATCTGGTTACATGCTTTCCCGCTATCGCCATGAATGGATCCTGACGCGGAGGATTTGGAGGTTCAATTCCAGGAATGCAGGTTGCTGAAGTTGCAAGAAAGCATGGAGTCTCGGTCCAGAAGGTTTTGACCTTGCTGGAGGAGTCGGGTATACGAGGCAAGGAACCAGCTTCTGCTCTTGACGAAACAGAGCTAAGCCAGGTAGAAGGGCGTCTCGTAGCGATGGCTCCCAAGAGACCGGTCCTGGTGAATCCCGGTGTCAAGGTACTGCGTCCAGGCTCGGGAACCCCCATCATTCGTAAGGCCGGTCTTGGGGAACGTTCCTCCGCCACTAGAAGGCCGGGGGGGACTGGTCTCGGCCAACCTCAAACCAAGGCACCCGCCAAGGCAGTTCCCAAAAAAGAACCGGCTACTCCAGATAAATTGGAATCCCGCCGTGTCGGAGTCGAGTCAAAGGCCCGGGACCTTCTACGTGCCAAACGTTTGAGGGAAAGTGGAATCAAACCGAAGTCACAGGTTGTGGCGCCACCACCGGCGGAGACACCGGCGCCACCACCAGCCCCTGAGCCTGTGCCTGAACCGGTTTCCGAACCGGTCCCTGTTGCCGTGGTCGAGGTACCCGCACCACCACCTCCACCCCCGCCGCCTCCACCTCCGGCCACGCCACCTCCGGAGATCGCCAAACCTGCTCCAAAGGAGGAACGCCGCAAGCCCGCGCAAGCGGCTGCTCAACGTGGCGCGCCATCCCAACCCAAGCGGCGCGAAGCTGGCCCAGCCGCCACCCGCCCCCCTGAGGAACGGCGCCGTCCACAACAACCTGGTGGAAAACGCCCTCCCCGCGAGGGGGAGGGTAGGGAGAGTAAAGAAAAAAGAGAAACTCGAGAGGGGCGCGAGACGAAAGCCAAGCCCGCGGCTGAGGTAGCTCCTTCACAACCTCCTCAAACTCCCGCTGCCGCAGCGGCTGCGGCCCTCAAACGTCCTAAAGGCAAGAAAGCCAAGGTCGAGGAGATAACCGAGTCCAAGAAGGACCGTGAATCCTCTGTCGTTGAGCGCAAGGTCCTGGCCATTTTCACCGGGAAGAAGAAATCCCGCAGTCAACGCTACAAGCGGACCAAGCGCGAGCGCATAGCAGCCACACAAGAAGCCCAACGGGAGCGCGACGAGAAGGAACGCACCACCCTGCGCATCCATGAAGCCACCACCGTGGCGGATGTAGCCTATGGCTTGGGTGTGAATCCCAGCGAGATCCTCAAAATCCTCCTTGACCTGGGCCGTGTTGTCACCGTCAATCAGCGTATCGACCGTGAAACGATTGATTTGATCGCGGAGGAGTTCGGTTTCAAAGTCGAGGAAACCAGCCTGATGGATGTGAATCCCTTCGAGGAATTCGAACAGCCGGACGATCCCAACAAGCTGGAACCCCGTCCGCCGGTAGTCACCGTGATGGGGCATGTCGATCATGGTAAGACCAAGCTGATGGATGCAATCCGTAGCGCGGATGTTGCTTCGGGCGAGGCCGGAGGTATCACTCAGCACATCGGCGCATACTTTGTTCAACTGGCCGATGGCAAGACGATCACATTTATCGACACTCCTGGCCACGAGGCCTTTACCGCCATGCGTGCCCGTGGTGCCATGGTGACCGATGTGGTGGTTCTGGTGGTGGCCGCCGATGATGGTGTCATGCCGCAAACCCGCGAGGCAATCGCCCATGCGCGGGCCGCCGGTGTCCCGATCATTGTGGCGATTAACAAGATCGATGTCCCCGGTGCCAACCCCGAGCGTGTCAGGAATGAGCTCGCAGCGGAGGGGCTGCTTCCCGAGGAATGGGGCGGACAAACCCCGGTTGCGGAGATCAGCGCTCTCAAAAAAATCGGCATCGAGGCCTTGGTGGATTTGATCCACCTGCAAGCGGAACTACTCGAGCTCAAGGCCAATCCTGATAAACGCGCCAAGGGAACCATCATCGAGGCCCGCCTGGAGCAGGGACGTGGAGCGATCGCTACTGCCCTCATCCAGGAAGGTACTCTGCGGGTCGGGGATCCGATCGTGGCGGGTGTTTGGGCCGGCAAGGTCCGTGCCCTGATGAACGAGCATGGCCAGAGAATCCCGACTGCCACGCCGGGTGTGCCGGTGGCGATCCTGGGTCTTTCGGGAACACCGGTAGCCGGTGATGAGTTGCGTGGTGTGCCGGATGAGAAAACCGCGCGGGAGCTGGGTTCCAAGCTTCAACAGATCCGCCGGGAGCGTGAAATGGCCCAAGTGGCGCATGTCACCTTGGAAAGCCTCTTCAGCCGGATTGAGGAAGGCTCGGTCAAGGACCTCAATATCATCGTCAAGGGCGATGTCCAGGGGTCGGTCGAGGCGGTCTGCGAATCGTTGGAACGCATCGAGAGCGAGAAGGTCAAGGTACGCATCCTGCACCGTGGCGTGGGCGCTGTCTCCGAATCAGACATCATGCTGGCCTCCGCCTCCGATGCGATCATCTTGGGTTTCAATGTCACTGTGCCCGCCGATGTTGTCCCAACCCAACAGCGTGAACGAGTGGATGTCCGCACTTACACGGTCATCTATGACGCCATCGAGGATATCAAGAAGGCCATGCTTGGTCTGCTCGCCGATGAGGAGCGGGAAGTGGTGATTGGGCATCTGGAGGTCCTTGAGATCTTCAGGAGCTCGAAGATGGGTCTCATCATCGGCGGAGTGGTCCGTGAGGGGAGACTGATCAAGGGACGGTATGTCCGGGATCTTCGCG